>CASFMA010000035.1 GCA_949295675.1 uncultured Spirochaetales bacterium
TCGACGGATGCACACTCCATCTCCGGATAGTAGTACTCGACATCCCAGGCATCATAGACATGCGGCTCATCCGCGAAATACCTGAGGACATTGCCTTCCCTTCCATATGTGAACGCAAAGCCGCTTTCCTTGAACTCACCCCTGACAAGGTGGCCTGAGGCATCGAACTCATATCTCACCTTATCGTTCTCAAGCACGAGGCTGTCGTCAGCCTCGATGCAGGCAGGCTCTCCCTGCCTTATCCGGAACGTGTTCCAGCCTGACCGCCCGGCAGGAAGCAGCGCGAAGGACTTCCCATCATAGCGCTGCACCTCAGAGTCCCCGACGAAGGCATGCTCCGGCAAGCCAGCATCCGGAAGCTGCACAAGCACGCTCTTCTTCCCTGCGAAGCTGAAAACGCTCAGATAATCAAGCTTTCCATGCCCACGCTTCGAGCCGAAAGCTGAAGTGAAGGCATAATCGCCAGCGCAGCCTTTCCTGATATAGTCATCAATGACAGATGAGAAGAGAGAGAATATCCTTCCGTATCCTTCCTCTGTCTCCCTGTACACAGCTCCGATGGAGGAGCCTGGAAGTATATCATGGAACTGGAACATCAATGCTTCCTGCATGGCATCCTCAATCACATCTGGACCGAGGCCAAGCCAATATGAGAGCGTCTCTACAGGCTTCAGCGCCTCCTCGAATATCCTGTTGTTCCTCTTGTTACGGGCCTGGGATGTATAAGTGCCTCTGTGGAACTCCAGATAAAGCTCACCTCTGTAGACCTCGAGCTTGGCAGAATCCGCGGAAAGGCGGTCGAAGAATGACTCTACATGACCGAAGCTTGTCCGTGGCACTCCTTCAGTGTTCCCCGCCATCAGCACCCTTTCGATATGCTCGGCCTTAGGTCCGCCGCCACCATCTCCTATGCCGACAGCGCTGACGAACTCATCAAGCCTGTCCTTCTCAAGAAAGTTCTCCTCACCCCGTCTGAGAGAACCGAAATTGCCGCTTGAGTTATATGTATGCTCAGGCAGGAAATGGGATATGACACGGCTTCCGTCGACACCTTCCCATATGAAACTATCATATGGGAACTGGTTGCTGAGCGACCAGGAGATCTTCTGTGTCGAGAAATACGGTATCCCTGATTTGGCGAGTATCTGCGGGAGGGATGCAGGATAGCCGAAGACGTCAGGTATCCAGCATATGCGGACATCCTTTCCGAACTCATTCATGAAGAACTTCTTGCCTTCCAGTATCTGCCTTACAAGGGACTCTCCTGAAACAAGATTGCAGTCAGGCTCGATCCACATCGCGCCGAGAAGCTCCCATCTGCCAGACGCGACCATATCAGAGATCTGGCCATAGAGTACAGGATGCTCATCCTTCACCCATCTATACTGCTGCGGAGATGATGCACCGAAGATATACCCCGGGTAATTCTCAAGATTCCTTATCTGGCTGGAGAATGTCCTCATGACCTTCCTGTGCGTCTCTGCAATCGGCCAGAGCCATGCGGTATCTATATGGGCATGTCCTATCGCGGTAGCTGCCAGGGATGAGGCCTCGGATGGCTTTGAAAGCTCCCGCCCTATTATGGCGATGGCCTCTTCAGCACCTGATGATGAATAAGCTTTCATGGCATCGAAGAGAGCGGACAGCAGCCTTACTGCCTTGAGCGATGATCTCTCAAGGGCTTTATAAAGGTCAAAGGCCGCATCCATCATCATATAGAGGTCATGGACCTTCCTGTCCAGAAGACCTATATAGGCATATGAGAATGCCCCTATATGGCGGCCCTCAGGATAAGGGATATCGCGGCTTGCCTTGATCTCGCGTCTCTTCAGCCCGAAAAGATCATTCGCAGCAACCTCCGCATATATCCTGCAGCGGGTTGAGCCAAGCCTGATCCTTTCCGTGGTCTTCTTATAATCCGGATCCATCGCAGATTCATCAGTAAGGCCGAAGAGAGGCTCTCCATCCTCTGTATAGACAAGGACCTCACCGCCAAGGTCTGCATGTATCACGGTATCAGCCCCGATATAAGACTCGGGGACATCGCATTCAAGGACAAAGTACGCGGACTGCCAGTCACATCCCCATACGGAACCAGGTGCAACAGGCTTGCGCTCAAGCCCAGCTGTTGATGAGAGAGGAAGCCTCTCATCTGTCACATAGGCAGAAGCTCTGAGGGGTATCTCCCCATAGATGCTCCTCTCCCTGAGTTCCGCAATGAAGCTTCCAAGCCGGCTTTCCACAACTGTGACACGGCCCTTTTCGTTCCATCCCCTCATGCTCATGATAGTCTACCGCCTGTTATTATCGACGCCAGCTGCTGAAGATCGCACTTCGGGTCATGATTCGCGTCAAGAAGGCCATTAACCTCCTGCTGCACATCTGTCAGCTGCGTATAGCAGAATCCTTTTATATCATCATCGCTGTAGATAAGCGCGAAGAGCTTCTTCAGCCTGCTTATAAGCTCATCCTTGTCCTTCGCAGGATTGAGATACCCCCAGGCCTCCTTATTGCTCTCTACATCTGTCAGAAGAGCTATGCCTCCGAATTCGGTCAGGATGATAGGCTCGCCGCCATGGCTGTAGCCCTGAGCATAGATCTGCCTGTTGCCGGCAGCAGTGGAAAGAAGAGATTCCTTGTCCTTCCATTTCCTGAAGCTATCGTCATCCTTTATCAGATAGTCATGTATCGCGGATATATCGGACACAGTCTGCTCCCATCCATCGTTTCCGGAGACAAGACGGCTTGGATCGAGGGCCTTGAGCATATGGTACAGGGCTTCTGAGAATTCCTGCTCCTTCCTGTCGATATAGATATCGCGCACACCCCATGATTCATTGAGAGGGACCCACATGATCACAGAAGGATGGTTGTAAAGCTCCTTCACTCCAGCAGCCATATCCCTCATAAGGTTTATGTTCTCATCGAAGGTGAACTCATATGCGCTCGGAAGCTCTGCCCAGACAGCAAGGCCAAGCTGGTCTGCAAAGTAGTAGAAATATGGATCCTCGAACTTCTGGTGCATCCTCACGCCATTGAAGCCCATTGCCTTGATCTTCATGAGGTCATCTTTTATTGCATCCTTCGAAGGAGGCGTGAGATGTGAATCAGGCCAATAGCCCTGATCAAGTATCAGACGCTGGTAGAAAGGCCTGTTGTTAAGCATCACCTGGCCATTGGCTGTCGCAATCTTCCTCATTCCGAAGTGCGTCTGGATGCTGTCGGCAACCTTTCCATCAGCTTCATAGAGCGTGACGCGCACTTCATATAGATCCGGGGAAGCAGGGCTCCAGGCATGCACGTCATCGACGCTGTTGGGCTGCTTTATGTAAAGGATTATCTCCTGTCTGTAGCGCTCTGCCGCATATCGGCACCTTTGCACTGCAGCTCCCTTATACGACACCTCAAGGCCGACTTCAAGGCAATCGGGATTGGTTGCTGGATATGACAGAGAGAAAGCGGCACATCTGTTATCCAGGTCAGGGGTTATCCTGCACCCTTCTATCCTCGCCTTGCCGGCCTTTGCAATCCATACATCCTTCCATATGCCGCTTGTCGGGATATACCAGCAGCCCCATGTGTTCCGGGTCCATATCTGCTTTCCCCTCGGCTGTGCCGTATCATCGCGGTCCTCAGCCCTGACAGTGATCCTGTTCGTCCCTGCGTGGCAGAGATCCCCTATTGCCACAGAGAAGCGGGAATACCCTCCGACATGGTCAGCGGCATGATGGCCATTGACCCAGACAGATGCCTTATAGTCAACGGCATTGAACGAAAGGATCAGCTCCTCGCCAAGCATGTCATCGCCAAGGGAGAACTCCCTTTCATACCAGAGTATCGGATGATAGCCTGTGTCACCGATGCCGCTGGCCTGGCACTGATATGCGAACGGAACTGTTATCTCCATAGGATAGCTGTGGCCATCGCTCCAGCCATTCTTTATTCCCTCATCGTTGTCATCGAAGCAGAATGCCCATCTGCCATTCAGATCGATCCAGCTGCTGCGAAGCATCATTGGATCCGGATAATACTTGTCCTGCATAAACGCTCCTTTCAATTCGTTCCTGACGGTCTCGTCTGGATCAACCCTTCACGGCCCCGGCTATACCGTTCACGAACCTCTTCTGGAGAGCTATGAAGACGGCAACTATAGGAAGAAGCGCCAATGTACCGGCAGCAGCCATTCCAGACCAGTCAGTCTCATTCACGCTCTGGAATGCCATCATTCCCACAGGCAATGTCCTCAGCTCAGGAGATCCGAATGTAAAGACGAGAGGCAGCATGAAGTTGTTCCATGCCGACATGAATGTCAGTATTATGGTTGTCGCCGTGACAGGCCCTGCCATAGGGACCATGACACGGAAGAATATCGTGCAGAATGAAGCACCATCAAGCTCCGCGGCTTCAGGCATTGACTTCGGGATATTCTCGAACGATGCCTTATACAGGAATATGGACGCAACCTGTCCTCCTCCGGCCATCGCAAGAATAAGCCCGGTCCTTGTATCAAGAAGACCAAGCGCATCGCTCAGCTCAACTGTAGGGATTATAGTCGTGCCAGTAGGTATCAGGAATGTCGCAAGGAGGATAGCCATAAGAGCGCGCTTCCCGGGAAAATCATACATGGCAAGGACATATCCGCAGAGAGCGCATCTTACGACCACGATCACGATGGTCCACAATGTTGTCCAGACGCTGTTGAAGAAATAATCAGAGAACCCGCCTTTGATCCATGCCCTTGAATAGCTTTCGAAGCTGAATGAGTCAGGGATGAGGCCAAGGCCGTCCTTGAATATCTCCATGGTTGACTTGAATGAAGCGCTGATCATCCATAGGAATGGATAGATCCATATGAAGCAGAATGCAAGGAGCACTATGAAGAGAAAACTTCTGACGATCGATTTTTTCATCTGACTTACCCCCTGTTCCTGAGTTTCTTTGTAGCGGACTGCAGCAGTGTCATGAACACGAATATGACACCGAATACCGTGGCTGCAGCTGAGGCATATCCGATCCTCGGCACAGATGAACCGAATGCGTGGCGGTATATGAATATCTCCATCACCTCTGTCCTGTAGAATGGACCGCCGCCGGTGAGCGTGAGCATGAGATCGAATACGCGCAGGGCATCGCTGATGGTCAGGACAAGGATGACGATGCCATATGGGATCAAAAGAGGCGCTGTGATGTACCTGAAGCGCTTCCATGCACCTGCCCCGTCGATCGTAGCAGCCTCATAAAGCTCATCAGGTATGCTCTGCAGGCTTGCTATCCAGTATATGAGGGATGTGCCCACCCATTTCCATATCCATATCACAGCCGATGTGAACAGGGCTGTATTTGCGTTGCCGAGGAATGATATATCAGTCTCGAGCCCAAACAGGCTGAGAGCTGCATTGACAGGGCCGTTGCCGGGATCGAAGATCATCACCATTATCGTACCGATGATAGCTCCGGTGGTAACGACAGGGATGAAGACAAGAGTCCTGAAGAATGACTTGAACGGACATAGCTTCCATGTAAGGAGAAGCGCAAGCAGCAGCGATATGACAAACCGTCCAGGAACTGCATAAAGCAGGAAGAGGAATGTGTTCTTGAGGCTGTTCCAGAAAAGGGAGTCGCTGAAAAGCTCCCTGTAGTTATCAAGGCCGATGAATGTGGACTGAGCGCTGAACCCATTGATATCGAACACGGAATACCAGAGCGTCATCACAGCCGGATAGATCGTGTAAAGCCCATAAAGCACTATCGTCGGCAGAAGAAAGAGTACTATCCAGAACGTAGGCTGCCTTCTTGACTGAATTCTCATCGGCCTCAACTCCTTTTGAAAGGGGCCGCTGCAAGGCAGCCCCCGATAGAATAGAATCAGATATACTTATCAGCTGAATAGCTTTCGCCGTACACGAAGTCCGGGAAGATCCAGTCGTCTATGGATACGTTGCCGCCTTCAGACTGCACCTTCTCGATTGCCCTCGCCCTTTCAGCTGTAATAGCTTCATTATAGCGGACAAGCTCGGCTTTCCAGTCAGTGATGGCGCCTGAGCAATAGCCCTGAAGGATCTCTGCAGGATTCGGATGGATATCCCTCATCTCAGCGGTGACTTTCGCGACCTCAGGATTGCGCAGCACCGGATCAGGCCTGTAAGCCATCTCCTCTGCGAACATATCACAGACCTTCCTGTATGAAGGATGCACGTCAGCTTCTGCGATGACATCTGTATTCAGAGGCGGCTGGTCCATGTTCTCGGCAAGGCCGACATAGTACTCATCACCCATGAGCTTGAGAAGAGTATCAGTAGCCTCCGGCACGCAGTCACAGTCACGTGATATGAAGAACGTGCCGCCGCGTGGATTGCTGTAGACCTTGTAATCAGCATCAGCATCGACTGTGAGTACAGGGGCGACATCCACAGTCTCGTTGTATATCTCAGGGAAGCTTGTCTTCACCACTCCTATGTTCCAGGATCCATCCATGAGCATCGCGGCCTCGCCTGCTGCCCATCTCTCGCGCGCTGCCCTCATATCAAGGTTGATTGATGCAGGAAGCATGCTGCCATCATCCCAGAGATCCACGAAGAAGCCAAAGATCTCGAACATCGTATCAGATGCGTACTGGTACTCTCCTGTCGTCCAGTCGATCGAGCCCGGGCTGCCTGAAGCGTTCATCAGGTTCTCGAATGTGTCATTTATCCTCTGCGTGAAGGAAAGAGGCACGACAAAGCCATACACCTCGCCATTCGATTCCTCTGTGATCTTCTTAGCCAATGCCCTGGCTTCCTCGAATGTCTCCGGGACCTCATCCTCAGATATCATGGTCGTGTTATACCAGAGCGGCGCATTATGGTTGGGGCTCATGGTCGGGAATGAATAGACCTTGCCATCAAATACCGTATATCCCTCGAAAAGGGAGTCCTGGATATACTGCGGCAGCTCCGAAATCTCCACATCAAGAGGCTGGAACCAACCTTCATCATACATCGTCAGCTCCTGGCCTCCGAATGTCATGGAGAACACATCTGGCAATGACTCCGTCCTGAAGGCAAGAAGCAATGCCTCATTCTGCTTTGCCGGATCATACTGCGTATAGACAACAGGGACTCCGGTCTCAGTCTCAGCCTCATCCCAGAGCGTCCTGTGAAGCTCCGCCAAAGGCAGGAAGTGATCCCACCAGTCAATCACGGTCTCCTCAGGAGCAGCAGCTTCCTCCTTGCTGCCGCCGGCAAAGGCAGAACCGATGCAAAGCAAAGTGCAAAGAATCAAAAAGAGCCTTTTCATAAATCTCCTCCTTTTACCATGCGGATTTCCTCTCAGGCAGCGGATCAACGGTGAATGACCAGCGCCTGAGAAGCTTCTCCGTCATCTCAAGCCGTACATCAATATATTCCGGATCATGGAAAAGGTTTACCCTCTCATCCGGATCATTGCAAAGATCATACAGTTCTCCCCCATCATCTGAATGGGAGGCGACCAGCTTCCATCTTTCAGTCCTGACCATCGACGCAAATGCCTTCGGGCTGGTATGCCATGGCATGGCGTTCATATACTCTGAATATGCAGAGTCATGAAGCTTTCCTTCGTTGTCGCTGAAAAGAGGCACAAGCGACTTTCCCTGCATTGCGGGATAGGAAGGAAGCGAGCAGAGCTCAAGTATGGTCTCCGGAAGATCCATAAGCTCGACAATCCCAGGGACGACCCCGCTTCCTATATGGCCAGGCCATGAGATGATAAGAGGGACATGGATAGCGCATTCATAGAAGAACGGGCCTTTGAGGTATATGCCATGGTCTCCGAGCATCTCGCCATGGTCACTGTGGAATATGACGATCGTATCCTCGTACTGCTCTGTCTCCTTCAGCGCATCAAGCATCCTCCCGACCTCGATATCTATAAGATCGCACATTGCCCAGTATGCGGCCCTGACAAGACGGTGATCCCTGTCGCTCATCTCAGGGAACGGATAGCCTGATGTCCCATTGTAGCCGCCAAGATGGTCCTGCCGCTGCCATACAGTCTTGCTGGCAAGCTCGCCTTCCTCATATGAAGGGAGAGGAATATCGTCAAGAATATCAAGATACCTCTCGATCATCTCATAAGGCGGATCGAAAGGATGGTGAGGATCATACATGTTCACGGAAAAAAGCCAAGGCCTGCCCTTGTTCTCCTTTATGAAATCAATAGCCTTGTCCGCGCACCAGTGAGTCTGATGGAGATCCTTCGGCATCCCCTTCCTTATATGCTCGCAGCCTTCAAACGCCTCTGTCCTGTATGTAGTTCCATGGACATCATGGAGCCAGGCGTAATATTCATTATGCAATCCCCAGACAGGAGCCGTATCATGGGACCAATGGAACTCATCATATCCATCATCTATCCGGCTTTCCATCTCAGTGCAGCCTGAGCTGGGATTGCAGGCCCTCAGATGGAGCTTGCCTGACAGTCCGCATCTGTATCCCGCATCATGGAGAAGCTTCGTAACAAGCACTTCGCTGTCAGGGATATCAGCACCGTTCTGGCGCTGCCTGCATGTAACAGGATATCTGCCGGTCAGGAACGATCCCCTGCTTGGAGAGCATACAGGACTCTGGGAAATAGCGTTGCTGAACTGCACACCTTCCTCTGCCAGCCGATCAATGTTCGGAGTGCTGACAAACTTGTTTCCGTAGCAGCCAAGCGTGTCGAAGCGCTGCTGATCTGTGCAGATCCAAAGAATATTCGGTTTCTTTTCTCCTGGGTTCATATGGAAATGATAAGGCAGAAGGTTGCCAATTCAATTCTCGCTTGTATCAATGACTTTCGAATTTGTGTCATATTGCATATAATAGCCATATGCAGAGGAACTTCAGGGAACAGAACATCATAAGCAATGAAAGCAGGGAGAGGCTTTTTCCGGTTGACCTGCTGCTTTCAGGGTATCTCAACGAGCTGAAGATAAGGCAATGCGGGATAAGCAGCCTGAGGAAGGGATCATTCATAGATAGGCCGAGCCACAGGCCTTACCATATAATGATCATAACGATCACAGGCCAGGGTGAGTTCATAATGGATGATGGGACTGCATTCACGCTCGGGAAGGGAGAGATGTTCTTCTCGAAATCAGATGGGCAGGGCCATCGCCACTACCCTGTCTCTGATGAATGGAGGCTGTGCTGGTTTCAGATAAATGATGATGCCTCCTGGATAATTCCATTTACAAATGACTATACCATAAAGAAATGTGAGTATACTGAAGAAATAGTGCACTGCATGGGCTGCATAACTGAGGAACAGATCACGCAGAACGAGGACTACAGCGCGATCCAGAACCTGCAGAGCCAGCTGCTTTACAGATACCTCAAGCGCACGCTGAGCCAGTCAGCGCTGAGCCGGCGGGAAGCAGCATGCGTATCAAGGTTCAATGAGCTCTGGAACGAGATATACAGGAATCCAGGCGATGACTGGAACACGGATGTGATAGCCAGGTTCATGAACATGAGCAGATCACAGTCAAACAGGCTGTGCCAGAAGTATTTCGGGATATCGCCAGCAGAGAAGGCAAGGGAGATAAAGCTCTCGATAGCGTATTCGTTTTTGTATAATCTTGATTATTCTGTAGCGCAGGTTGCCGAAGCTGTTGGATACAGCAGCATACCAGCTTTCACGGTAGCTTTCAGCAGGATGTTCGGAATAACCCCCGGAGAAGCCTCCGGGGATATTGGAAGGATCAGATAGGCATCACGCCTTGCCTAGATCCGATATATACCATGCAGGCATCGAATAAAGCTGCTCAAGGCCATCTCCAGGCTTTCCGCTGATGGCCTCATAGTCTGCGATGCTTGACACCCTGCCATCCTCATGGAAAAGACCGTTGAAGGTCCCATTCGGGCGCTGTGTCTGAAGATAGGCAGGCTTGACCATAAGACACCAGAAGAAATTCCCGCCAAGCCCCGAGGACTTCACTATATCAGAAAGAGTATGGAGCGCGGGCCCCTTCTCTTCCTCAGGGATGACTGCGACATCCCAGCCCGGGCCGCTTTTCCTCAGCCTCTGCCATTCTGATATCCAGATAGGCTTTCCGATGATCTTCTGCATATACGCGGCTTTCCTCAGCTTCCCGGAAAAGTCATCAAGCGATACAGGGAAGTTATCATGTATCTGCAGTATGTCAAGATACGGGAGGAAGTACATGCTGTCATCAAGCGTTATGAGCCCCATCGTGATAGGAACCGTGCCCTTGAGCGAATACGCGGTCTTCACCGCCTCAAGCGCGAACGGGACATCATCTGTCTCCATATGTGGCTCATTCATGACCTCTATGGCCAGAAGCTTCCTGTCATCTGCATATCTGGACATGAAGTCGCGGATATATCCAAAAGGCTCTGCCCATTTCGTGCTGTCCGATGTTATATCGCGTCCTGGAGACTGCACGCACACAGCCTTCATTGGATCGCGCGAAAGCGCATTATCGATAGTGAAAGGCAATCCGCAGTTCTCGAATAGGATCGCCATCACACGGATGCCATGCTTATAGGCAATCGCGAGAAGCCTGTCGAACTTTGAGAAGAAGACGGCGCTGTCCTTCCTGTACTGCTCATAGCTTGTGAATATCCTAAGCGCATTCAGGCCGGCCTTCTCCGCATAGCCGAAATCCCTGTCGATCTCATCATCATTGAAGTATTCATATGTCTGATAGGCATTATATGCCCTTGAGGGGAAGTACACGGCTCCCCTCACATCATAATATGACTTATCTATCATTGTTCCTCCTTTTCCTGCATTCCACAGGGTGATAGACAACTCCAGGATCCTCAGTCACATGGAAGTCACTGTCAAACCAATATCCTTTTGGGTGTACCTTTGTCCTGTACCTCCTGCAGCATGACGGTATGTTGTCAGCCTTGCGCAGGACCTCAGATGAAAAATCAAGGGCCATCTCCAGCAGCTTGTCCTTATAGGCTGGATCAGCTGAGAGGTCATCAAGCTCGTAAGGATCGTTCTTTATGTTGTAAAGCTCATGATGTCCCATCATATCGGAGACAAACTTCCAGTCACCCTTGCGTATCATGCGGACCTGCCCTGCCTGTGACCAGGTATTGAGGCAGTCAAACTGATGATAGTTCCTCGTAGCGCCCTCGCTGACAGGATCGAGCGCATCGTCAGCTGTCCAGTACAGCCCGCCAAAGCCGCTCTCTGAATATCCTATCTCGAAGTCCTTCTCAGGATATGGCTTCCCTTCAAGGATCGGAAGGAGGCTCTTTCCCTGGACACCGAAGGGAATCTCTGCACCTATCATGTCGCAGATCGTCGGGAATATATCTATGATATTCACGAAGTCCTTCTCATCCACGCCCCTTTCCTTCACTCCATGGCCGAACATTACAAGAGGGATATGGGCAAGAAGCTCTGCAACGCCTACTCCTTTCCTTATTATCCCGTAATCTCCGACAAACTCGCCGTGATCCGACATGAAGATGATGAACGTGTCATCAAGCAGCCCTCTTTCCCGTATGCCATCAACCAGTCTTCTAAGCTGGTCATCTATCAGGCGGAGCATGCCGAGATAGTTCGACCTGTCACGAAGATAACGCTTCTCAAGATCATCGCCATATACGCGCTCCCATGACTTCCTGGCAAAGGCGAACTTCGGATCCTTGCCCTCTATATCGCTGGCAGATGTCCTGAGCGGCGGCAGGCTCTCAGGAGGGAACATGTCAAAATACGGATGCGGCACCTGATACGGATTATGCGGCTCAGCCATCGATACCCAGCAGAAGAACGGCTTTCCTTCCTCTATCGATGAATCCATGAACCTGAAGAATGATGAAACATTCCTGTATGGCAGCTGCTCCTTAACTGTAAACGGCGATGGTTCCATCGAGTCACAGAACTCAAGCGTCTTCAAAAAAGAATCTAGCTTCTGCTCATCGCCATGGGATGGGCAGGAGGGTTCAGCCCCAAGGTGGCTTGTCTCTTCCCAGAAGTCAAAGTCAGAGGCTGACAGGTGTGAGTGGTTCTTCCCTGCAAGCCCTACCCTGTATCCATTCTCCTTCAGGACATCGACCATATCCTTCGTATAGACAGCATCCTCGGCATTGTGGTTCGTCCTGACGTTGTGGCATGAAGGGACACGCCCTGTGAACATGCTCACACGTGCAGGCATACATGTAGGGTTCGGGGAATAGGCGCGGTCGAAATCGATGCCGGAAGCCTGGAGGGAATCCAGGAAAGGCATTGTATCAAGGGGATATCCCTTCGCCTTCCTCAGATCAGAGCGCATCTGATCGACCATGACGATAACTATGTTCGGCTTCATATCATTCATCCTTTTACAGCTCCTATCATCACTCCCTTGACGAAATGCTTCTGCACAAACGGGTACATTATGAGGACAGGTATCGAAGAGACTACGATCACAGAGTATTTGATCGCCTCCGCCATCTTGATCTTATCGGCCATGCCTACGCTGTTGGAGCCCATCTGCTCCGTCTGCCCTATCAGCAGGATATTGCGAAGTATTATCTGCAGAGGATAGAGATCATCATTATTGAGATAAATCAGGGCATTGAAGTATGCGTTCCAGTAATCGACAGCATAGTACAGTATCAGGACGGCAAGTATTGATGTGGAGAGAGGCAGGACAATGGACCACAGTGTCCTTATATCCCCGCATCCATCCATCATTGCCGATTCGTGCATCTCCTTCGGGATGCTGTTCTCGAAATATGTCTTGGCGACGATGAAGTTGTATGTGTTTATCGCGACAGGCAGTATCACGGCCCACATCGTGTTATACAGCCCAAGGTTCCTCACCTGAAGGTATGTCGGTATCATGCCCCCGTTGAAGTACATGGTGAAGAGGATGAAGAGAGTCAGAAGACGCCTGTGCGGCATATCCTTACGAGAGAGAGGATAGGCAAGCATCACCGTAAGCACCATGCTTATCATGGTCCCGAGAACTGTATAGATTATCGAGTTGCGGTATCCAAGCCAGATATCCCCGTTCTGGAACACCATCTTGTACGGCTCAAGGGTGAAGCCCTTCGGGATAAGCCCGACCTCGCCACGCAGCACATAGTCCGGGTCTGAGAATGATGCGGCAAGGACGAACAGCAGAGGATAAAGCACGATAACGATTATGGCGACTGCCAGCAGGTTCGTTATTATATCGAATACAAGGTCTGAACCAGTCTGCTTCATGCGATGCTTCACCATAGGCTGCTCCCCGATATCTTCTTAGATGTCTTGTTCGCTATGACCAGAAGCACGCAGTTTATGGCTGAGTTGAACAGGCCTACGGCTGTCGAGTAGCTGTACTGCCCCTGCTGTATTCCGTTTGTGTATATGAAAGTCGAGATGATCTCGCTTGTGCTCTTGTTTATCGTATTCTGCATGAGCAGCACCTTCTCAAAGCCGACATTCATGATCGATCCTATGCGCATTATGAGAAGTATCATTATGGTCGGCAGTATGCACGGCAGCGATATCGATATGATCTTCCTGAGCCTGCTTGCGCCATCTATGGTCGCAGCCTCATAAAGAGACGGATCTATCGCGGCAAGCGCTGCAATGTATATGATCGAATTGAACCCCATGTGCTGCCATACGTTCGAAAAGACGTAGAGGGAACGGAAAGCGCCGGGACTTGCCATGAAGTCCACAGGAGGTATTCCGAACAGCCCAGATATCTTGTTGAAAAGCCCATACTGGGGATTGCTGAATATCGTGACCATGCTGACAATCACGACGACAGACAGGAAATGCGGTATGTACGTGATATTCTGCACAGCCTTCTTCATCCCATGGGAGCGCAGCTCGTTCACAAGGAGGGCAAGAAGGATCGGCAGCGGAAATCCCAGAAGAAGCGTATAGACTGAAAGTATTATCGTGTTCAGCGTGATTTCCGAGAAGTAATATGAATTGAAGAACTGCTTGAAATAATGAAAGCCGACCCACGGGCTTCCTGTGATCCCCAAGGATGGATTGTAGCGCTTGAATGCTATCTGCAGTCCATATATTGGAACATAGTAGAAAAGTATGTACCAGATGATAGGGATGGACACCAGAAGCATAAGCCCTCCCTTTCCTCTGTATTTCTTCTTCCAGTCCTTCTTCATATTGCCTCCTTTGGAAAGTGCTGCCCCTTGAAGAGGCAGCATCATTGCGTCATTCAGCCATGGTTCTGTCGTAAGCTGTCTGATAGATCTCCTCGAGTCTTCCAAGGCCGATCTTGTCAAGCGTCTCGCAGTACTCATCCCACATGTCGAATGAATACTCTCCGACGATGAATCTCGATACGGACTCATCACGGTACTTGTTGAGATCCTGGTTGATGAAGATCATCTCCTCTGTCTCCTCAGGGGTGAATGTCGGAGGGAATATCGCCTTGTCTGTATAAGGCAGGAGCGTATGAGCGACTTCCTTTGTGAGGTTCGATGCGACAGCGCCGCATGTCATGTCTGTTATTATGCAGGGGATAAGGCCGCCTGGGACGCAGTTGAGCTCGCCAAGGGCTGTCATGAAGCCTCTCTCATCGTTCTGGATGCTATCCACGAACTGAGGATTCCCTGTCTCATCGTAGTAGAATGTCTCCCCTTCGCGGCCATAGCGGAGGAACAGGCTTCCTTCCTCTGAATAGAAGTAATCAACCCATCTGATCGCAGCCTCAGGATTCTTGCATGTAGCGCTGAGAGAGAACGCTCCGATATCCACGCCTGTCTTCGCGTCGGTTATGAACTGATCACCATACGGTCCCTTTATAGGGATAAGGGCAGTATACTGATCCTCAACAGCCTGGAAAACGTCTGAGTATGGCATGAAGAATATGCCGACCTGTGCACCGGAGAGTATCGAGCGCCACATCGGGAGGTCCCTCTTGTAGAAGTCAGACCAGAGCAGCCCTTCCTCATAAAGCTGGTTGAGGAACATGAGATATTCCTTGAAGACATCATCCTTGAGCCAGAAATGAACCTTCCCGTCAACGATGTTGATGGTGTTCATCAGATTCCAGTGAAGTCCCCATGATCCACCGAGAGTGGTATATACGGCATTGATCTCCCTGAGTGCGAACGGGATCTCATCAGCCTGGCCGTTGCCATTCGGGTCCTGTGTCTTGAATGCTCTGAGCACTTCGATGAACTCTTCAGGTGTCGTCGGGGCCTCAAGTCCAAGAGCTGCAAGCCAATCCTTGTTTATCCATGACTTGAATCCCATCCTTCCCGGCTCTGACACATCAATCTGAGGCAGGCAGTAGATATTGCCGTCCGCAGATGTTATGGCCCTTCTGTAATCAGGGTTCTCGTCAAGAAGCTTCTTAAGGTTCGGCGCATACTGGTCAATCAGGTCATTGAGCGGAAGAAGCTGCCCGCTATCCACTCCATAACGTGTTATCTCATCTGCTGTGAATACAGGGCGGTAGAGAATATCAGGAAGCTCATTAGAGGCAAAGAGAAGCGCTTTGTTCTCATCCCTTCCCTGATCAGGCACTTCCTGGAAATCCATATGGATGCCTGTCATCTCCTCGTAGTTCTTGAATACCCACATATCCTCCCAGTTGGTCTGGTTTGCATCCCTTATGCCGAATACCGTGAGAGTAAGAGGTTCATTGACTATGGGGAAGCCTGTAGGATTTACAGCGACCTTCTCCTCCTGGACCTCAGCTGTGTCAGATGACCCCATCGCGAACAGCGGACAGGCCAACATCGAGAATATGCAGAGACATATAGCTATCTTCTTCATTCTCGTCCTCCTTTTGCAATTACTATCATAAGGGGCATATGGAAGATCCATTAATAGCCAAGCTATGGAGAATTTTTCAGTGTTTATGCAAATTCTTTACCTTTTCCAGAAGCGAAATGTACTCAAGCGGCGTCACCCCTGTCTTCTTCTTGAACACCTTCAGGAAATAACCGTAATCCTTGAAGCCACAATCAAATGCCACGCTTTTAAGATTATGGCCCTTCTTGAGCATGATGAACGCATTGGCCAGCCTGACCTCTGTCAGGTACTCGATGAACGTGCAGCCTGTCTCGCTGTGGAATACCCTTGACAGATATGCAGGGTTCGTGCCTGCGACGCCAGCCGCATCATCAAGCGTGATATTCATGGCATAGCCATTGACCATCAGCTTTATGGCAGAGCTGACAATCTGCGACTTCGGACGGCCAATGCCGCGGGAGAGCTCTGAAAGGTGCGCGATAGCCTCAGATGCGATGCCGAAATCTCCATTGCCTAAGCTTCCCACCATGCGTTCCGCATTTGATAGGATATAAATCTCATATCCTGTGCTGATATCGAACGAAAGGAGGAAATCAAGGAATGAAACCGCGAAGGAAGGAAGCGATGCCGGATCGGAGACAGAGGAAACGATGGAGCGAAGCATCTCTTGTGCCGACGCTGCATCGCCATTCCCGATGAATGAACGGAACTTGTCCATGCGTTCCCTGGTAAGCACAGCATCGCCTGACTCTGACGATCTGATGGCATTCCTGAGCCTGTCAAGGAGAGCTATGAGGTGCCTGCTGTCAAGCCTGTGCTTAAGGATATAGTCAGCTGCGCCGTTCAGAAGCACCTCTCTGACATAGTCGTAGTCATCGTAGCTGCTCAGCGCAGCCATAGCTATTCCGGGATACTGGCTGTGGATCATGCCTGACAGGACATCCCCTGTGATATCAGGCATCATGACATCAAACAGGACTATATCAATGTGGGAAGAGGCAAGGATAGCAAGTGCCTGCCTGGCAGAGCCTGCCGCCGCGGCCAGGCGGAACCCATTCGCCTCCCAATCGATCAGGGAACATATGAAATCAATGGACCTGGGCTCATCATCGACGATCATCACATCAAGCATTCTCTGCCCTGAAAACAAGCTCAACAGTTGTTCCCTCCCCTTCTTCCGATGCAAGCTCCGAACTGAAATCGTCTCCGTATATCAGATGGAAACGTTCTATCACGTTATCAACGCCAATGCCGAAAAGCTTCAGGCCTTTCACTGCCTCGACATCAAAGCCAGCGCCATCGTCATGGACGATCAGATGCACCATTCCCCCATCATCCATGAAACCTCTGATTGTTATCACGCCATCGCTCTGCCCTGCATAGCCATGAAGAGCGGCATTTTCAACCAGCGGCTCAAGTGAAAGTATAGGGATGCGCACATCCAGCAATGAATCCTGTATCTCCGCAGAAAGGACAAGGGAGCCTGATGTCCTGAAATTGTACAGCCCGATATACTGTCTGGCATAGTTCAGCTCTTCCGCAAGCGTCACATACTCATCATGCTTCCCTATAGCTGCGCGCAGCAGCTCGACTGTGGATGACGCGGCCTCTGCCAGATCCTCCTGTCCGCGGCCTGCAGCCATATATCTTATGTTGTTCAGCGTATTGTATATGAAATGAGGCTTGATCTGCTCATTGAGATAGTCCCACCTTATCTTCTGCTTCTCGACCTCGTTCCTTGCAGACTCATCAATCAGGTCAGTTATCCTGTCCATCATGAGATTGAATATGACAGCGAGATCCCTGAGCTCCTCCTCTGCAGGCATCTCCATCCTCTCGTATATATCGCCCTGGCTTATCCTGAGCATCGATATCCTGAACATCCTCAGCTCACGGCATATGAGCTTCGACAGGAACCATGAGATCAGGACAGATACAGCTACAGATATGAGGATCATGGTGACAGTTATCCATAGCATCCTTATCGAATCGATTATCAGCGAACGGTATGGGACAAGGCTGTATATGACCATATCAGCCTCATCTATAGTGCGCGTGGTCACGAAATAAGAGGAATCCTCAATATCAACCGTGCTGTCATGCGAGCGATCCAATTCATCGAGAAGCGAATCAAGCGAAGGGAAATGGCCAAGCACCTCACTGATGTCACCGCCCATCACCTTATCCCCGTCAAAGACTGAGAAGACGATGGAATCAGGGATCTCAGATACCCTAAGCGATGATTCTATCATTTCGTTGTCAAGGAAGAAAATGCACTCTCCGGCAATCGCCATGTCCGGCCCATAGACAGGACGGGCAATGGCCAGCTCTCCGAAAAGGGAGAACAGTGTCCCGGGCTGTATGCTGGAGACGACATCAAAGAGCCATGAGGCGTAATCCTGGCGTATTATGTAATTATCTGTATGGAACGAGGCCCCGCTTTCAGTGACGACAAGCATCTTCCTCAGATAGCTTTCATCCCCCATGAAGCTATGAAGCACATCCTCGACAGCCTTGCCTGCCATGAATCCGTCATAGCTTATGGGATCATGGCCTGAGAGGCATCCTTCCGCTATCTCATCATTGATGGAGACCCGGAGCAGATTGTCGCTCATCCTGCCATATAGCCTGGAGAACTCGTTCCCGATATTGTCCATGCTGATGTTTAGGAAGTTAAGCGCGTCGTTCCTGATCACCTTCGAAGAGCTGGCATATACGATGCTGAGGGCAATGACCACCACAAGAAGCACAGTGAGAAGCGTGCATATGAATATCCTCTTCTGCAGTGAATCATGCCTCAGCATCCCATCTCCTTAGATATCGTATCCGTCAGGGATCTTTGAGAAAATCTTCCTTATCCGGCTGATATCGAACTTGCTGTCCCTGCTGTAGAAGTATACACCATTCTTCTCCTGCTCAACATCTGTAAGCTGTGTATAGCAGTAGCCGGATATATGCTCCTTATCCAGGATGGCATCAACAAGGCCTTCAAGCCTTTCATAGAACTGCTCAATCGTCAGAGGCGCCTTGCCATAGCCCCAGGATGAGAGGTTCTGGGCTGTCGACAGACTTGCATCAGATTGAGTCGCTGGATCCCATTTGATGCCGCCGAACTCATCGACAAGATATGGCTGTCCATCATATTCGCTCTCATCATCAGGGTGACATCGGAATATATCCTTCCCTGTAGGCGTAAGGATTGCGGAAAGCTTCTCTGGATCCTGCTCATATGTATGCACTGTCCACAGATCGGTTATGAAGTGATCATAGCCGCTTGCATCATTGACAGGTCTTGTCGGATCAATTGACCGGCAAAGCTCATAGGCATCGCGATGGAGCCTTCTGTGGGCCTGGGGCACAGCCATCAGCCACGTCTCGTTCAGCGGTGTCCATGCAATGATCGATGGATGGTTCATATCCCTTTCGACAATCTCACGCAGCTCCGAAAGGAAGTTCCTTGCCGGAAGTGCCGGGTCATTGTAGTCAAGGCCCCAGGAAGGCGTCTCTGCCCATACAAGATAGCCAAGGCGGTCCGCATGGTAGAAGAATCTCTCCTCGAATACCTTCTGATGAAGCCTGGCGCCATTGAAGCCAGCTTCCATCGAGAGCCTTATATCACGCTCCAACGCCTCATCGGACGGAGCTGTCCAGTTGCCTTCAGGATAGAATCCCTGATCAAGCACAAGACGCTGATACAGCTTCTTGCCATTGAGGTATACCCTGTCTCCCTTTATCTCGACTGTGCGCAGCCCGATATAGCTTTCAACGCTGTCGATGGCTTCATCGCCTGCAATGACCTGATAATGAAGATCATAGAGCTTCGGAGAACCAGGCTCCCAGAGGACAGGATCAGTGACCTCCATGGAAAAGGGCTGGCCATTCCTGGCTTCTGCCTCCACGCTTCCTCTTTCCTCATTCCCATCTTTCATCGTGACGCGTATGCGCTCGCCTGGCGCAACATGATAGAACTCCGGGGTGAATATGATACGGCTTGAGGCATCATCCCATACAGTGCGCATGCGCCGAAGCCCGCAGCGGCTCACAGCTTCAAGCCATACAGTCTGCCATATGCCCGTGGTCCTCTGGTAGTAGCAGGCATATGAGCTTATGAAGCTGGACTGCTTTCCAGAGGGGACCGCACCAGAGCTGAGATCTGATGTGACCTTGACGACAAGATCATGCTCCGCCCCGTCAGAGACATACTGCGTTATATCGACGGAGAACGATGAGCTTCCCCCATCATGGAAGTCCACTGACATGCCGTCTATGTAGATCTCAGCATGATAGAACACCGCGCCGAAGTTAAGCCTGATCATACGACCTTGCCATGTAAGAGGGATCTGCAGCTTCCTGTGATAGAACATTGCTGTTATGATCTCCTTCACACCAGTCCCGGATGCTTCAGTCTCAGGTGCGAACGGGACATTTATATGATCAGGGAATCCCTTCGAGGCTGTATCGCATACATCATCCTTGCGATAATGCAGGAAAGGCGGCTTCCTTATTATCTTATACGTCCAGCCATCATTGAGATTGAGCCACTCATCCCTCCTGAACATCGGCCTCGGATACTCATTGCGCGCAAAAGCCATAATCAAACCTCCTTATTCATAAGCCCGGCACCATCTCCATAGTTGAGATAGTATGGCAATCCATCGCCTTTGTAGAAAATCGTGGAGATAAGCTTCTCCTCACGCTCTCTCTTCTCAAGATATGACTCAAGGAACTGCACGGCATCCTTATATTCAGGATCTGAATATCTATTGCAGAACTCATGCGGATCAGCCTCGATATCATACAGTTCTTTATACATTTTCTGATTTTTATTATAGAAGTTCCATTCAAGTTTATAGTTTTTATATATAACAGCTATACGATTCTCGCATTCGCTTATTATATATTCACGGCCGCCTGCAGCCACGTCCTCATCGAGAGGGACGCCATCGCAAAGCGGATGCACTGGAGTGCCCGCGATCTTCATGATCGTCGGGAATATATCTGTGCTGAGGACACGTTCATCATGCACTGCAGCCTTGCCGCTGCACGGATCGTAGATGATGAGAGGGACGCGGAGAACATCCTCGAAAAGCGATCCGTTCTTCCCCCAGAGGCTATGGTTCCCCATCATCTCGCCATGGTCGGATGTGAATATGACGATGAAGTCGTCGTCCCATTTCCTCCTTGCCGCATCAACTATCTGCCCGATCCAGCTGTCTATCATCACGACATTGCCGAAATAACTTCTGCGCCATCTTGTCCAGTACTCCTCGCTGTAGTTCTTCTGGGCATTGTCCTTCACATGCCCGCTGCCCTCCGTAGTGCCTGGGCCATGAAAGCCATTGCGATGGTATTTGGACTCATCATCCCATTCACCGGCCCTGAACACCCTGCCCTTGTCCTTGGACATATCAACTTTGTCTATGAACTCCTGCGGAGTATCGACAGGATAATGGGGACCAGAGAAGCTGCACCAGACAAAGCATGGGGAATCATCGCTGCTTCCTTCTATCTGCTCTATCGTCTTCTTCGCGCTCCATGCGTCAGGATGCTCATCAGCATCAAACGGGAAAGGGAAGACACACTGGTTCTCAGGTGTCATGTGGGCCAGATCACGATAGCGCTTGAGCTTTCCCTTCCTTTCCATATCCTTCGCGTAGTCATCGTAATACCAAAGCGAGTTGTTCTTATCGTCCTGAAGATCAAGCTTATCCATGCCGAGCTGCTTGTAATATGATATGAAATGCTCATACTCCAGCGTCATATCGGGCCGCGTTGCCGGATATGGAACGGGAATGAAATGGCATTTGCCATGAAGAGATGTCCTGTATCCCCTCTTCCTGAGCTCAGTGAACAGGTTAGGATACTGCAGCGAAAGGGATGAGCCGAATATATTGCTTATGGAGCCTGACTTGTGAGGTTCCATCCCAGTCATCCATGAGCATCTTGAAGGCAGGCATACAGGGCTCACGCTGTATGCTGAGCTGTATACTTCACCATGCTCTGCAAGGAAATCGATGCAAGGGGTTGAATGCGTAGACGCGCCGAATGCGCTTATAGATTCCCTGTGCATCTCATCTGTTGTTATAAAAACTATATTCTTCATAGGACAATCCAAAAGGCAAGGCATGGATATCCCATGCCTTGCAGTCTATCATTATTTTGCCATGTACCTATCGTAGGCCGTCTGGGTGATCTCAATCAGACGATTGACTCCGAATGCTTCCTGTGTCTTCAGGAACTCATCATAGTTATCGAATGACTCAGCTCCAGTGATATACTTGAGCGTCATCTCCTTGCAGTACGAGTCAAGGTCAACCTGGATGTCGGTAGCTTCGTCCAGCTCCTCTGTCGTGTACTGTATATTAGGCAGGCGGTAAAGGCTGTCTACATCTGGATCATCAGCCCACTGCATCCTTATATTGAGCGCGCCCTCGCTCTTAAGGAGATTCGCATGGACCTGTGTATCTGGATAGTTGAGCTTCGGAGCGAAGTGAGCTTTGTAGTAGTACGAAGCTGTCTCTGTATCCATATCAGGATTGTTGAGCATCGTGTCATTGTACACCCTTTCTCCGTCAACCCAGTCCCAGTTGACTCCTTCAACACCCCAGTTGAGAAGCTCCGCACCTTCCTCTGTATAGAAGTAGTTGAGGATTGCAAGCGCTATATCCTTATGCTCGCATGCGCTTGATATGACAACCATCGTATCGTTCTGCTGCATCATCGGAGTCGCATCATTGCGCTCATAGTGAAGCTTCTGCCCCTCATAAAGCCTTGGAGCCGGAGCTGATACGACAGTGTCGCCCTCAAGCTCTACCCTGTTGTATGTACCGACAACAGCATCAACCATCATGCCGACCTTATCGGTATCGAAGAGGACCTTCTTCTGGTTTGCGTTGGTGCTCGCGAAGTCCTTTGAGATATATCCCTTCTCATACCAGCTGTTGATAAGCTCAAGGTACTGGCGATAGCCTTCCTCATATGGGGCATAGTGGATCTTCCCGTCAAGATCGCGATACAGGAAGTCACCGCCCTGATTCTCATCAGCATGGACATCGAAGAGGTTCACGAACTCTTCCTCTATGCCAGTACCGTCAAGCATGTAAGGCACGATTCCCGCATCAAGGAACTTCTGGAAGATCCTCTCATAATCCTCAACGGTCTTCGGAACGGTCTCTCCGATAAGATCAAGATTCTCCTGCTTCATGACCATCCTTCTGAAAGGAGGATCGCCAGGGACCTTGTAAGAGGCAAAGAGAGGGATGCGGCCATTGTCATCGGTGATCTCACGCCTGAAGTCATCATGTTCCTGGATGACTTTCCAGTAGTCCGGAGCATAGACAGGGAGAAGGTCCGTAAGATCTGCGAACACACCATCATGCAGGCCCTGGAAAACACCGCCGGAATACATATTCGGAGCCGCGATGATATCAGGAAGCTCACCTGAAGCCATCAGGAGATTGAAAGCCTCCTGCTCCTGCCCTACTGCAGGATGTATGAACTCGATATCAACACCCATCCTCTTCTGCCATTCCTGGAAAGCAATGTTCTCATCATAGTTGCTTATGATCCTTGAGACGCTTCCATTGAGCGGAACCCAGTATGTGAGCTTTATAGGCTCCGGGGTTTCAAGAGGATAAGTCCCATCAAATGTGAATCCTTCCGTAAGGCCATCATTGCCGCCTCTCTCGCCTGAACCTCCTGCAGACAGGACAGAGAGCATCATAGCCAAAACCAGAAACAGTACTAAGCCTCGTTTCATACGACCTCCCTTTTATTCTTTTATCGAGCCGAGCATCAAACCCGACATGAAATACCTTTGCACAAATGGATAGATAAACAGTATAGGCAACGTGGATACGACAATAGTCGTGAACTTTATCGTCTCCTCCAGCATATATGTATCGACATCCATGCTTGCGTTTCCGCTTGCTGAATTAGCTATGAGAATCTCCCTGAGGAACATCTGCAATGGATAGAAATCCCTGTTCTGGAGATACATCAGGGCATTAAACCATGCGTTCCAGTAATTGACAGCATAGAACAAGGTCATGACAGCAAGCGTCGGGATCGTGACTGGAAGTATGATCCTGAAAAGTATCACGAAATCATTTGCGCCATCTATCCTTGCAGATTCTTCCAGGCTTGCAGGTACTGACTGGAAAGCAGTCTTCATGACTACCAGGTTCCAAGTCGTCAGGAGAGAAGGAATGATCATTGCAGCACGCGTATTATATAATCCTATTCCTTTGACAAGCAGGAAACTCGGAATCATTCCACCAGAAAAGTACATAGTGAAAACAATAGCGAACGTGAAGAATGTTTTGCCTGGATAATGCTTCCTTGAAAGCGCATATGCACCTAAGACAGAGAAAAGCATGCTGAGAATGGTCCCAAGGACCGTATACAAGATTGTATTGATATATCCTGTAACGATATTAGGATTCTTCATAACAACCTGGTATCCTTCTGTTGAAAAACCAAGAGGCTTAAGCAGAACACCAGAATGTCTCATCAATTGTATAGGATCACTGATCGATGCCAGAATCGCATGGATCATCGGATAGGCAAAAATCAATGTCAAAAATCCAAGGAATATGTAATTGAAAACACTGAAAACTTTCTCACCGGTACTTCTGGTCTCTACCATAAGCTTTCCTCCGTTTTCTTTCTGAAGAGATAATTGACAAGAATCAGCACAGCAACATTGACAACGGAGTTGAATATTCCCACGGCCGCACCAAAGCTGAAATCCATCTGGATCAATCCGCTTCTATAAACATATGAGGAAAGAACATCAGCAGTCTCATATGTCAGAGGGTTGTACAGAAGTATCACCTTCTCAAATCCTTGGGTCAGGATATTTCCCATCCTCATTATGAACTGGATTATTATTACTGGCTTAAGAGCTGGAAGCGACACGCTCATAACCTGCCGGAATCTGCCAGCTCCATCAATGACGGCAGCCTCATACAATGTCGGGTCAACCGTAGACAATGTCGCAAGGTATATTATGCTGCCCCATCCCATTGTCTGCCATACACCACTGGCTGTGAAAATTGTCCTAAACAAATCAGGATCAGAAAGCAGGTTTTCTGCCGGAACCCCAAACAATGCCAGGATATCATTGAAAAGCCCATCTGTGCGGCTGAATGTAGTCAGGAAGCCACAGACAACGACTATAGAGATGAAATGAGGGATATAACTGATTGTCTGGACAATCTTCTTATACCAATGGCTTCTGACCTCATTCATCAGCAAGGCTAAAATGATAGGAGCGGTAAATCCAAAGATTATTGAATATATGTTAAGAAGCAAAGTATTCCGGATTAATCTCCATACATATGGCCCTGTAAAGAAATCAACGAAATTCTTCAGGCCAACCCATCTGCTTCCAAGGAATCCAAGAGCTGGCTTATAATCCTGGAAGGCAATCACAGTGCCAAGCATAGGTATGTAATGGAATATAAGATACCAAAGAAGAACTGGCGCAATCATCATGTATATGTATTTGCTGTTGCGTATGTGCAGACGCCTGTTCAGCTTTGCAAGACTGTCCTCCTGCTTTCTTCCTCTCATTCGGTCCCTCCTTCTTGGAAAATTCAAGCAT
>CASFMA010000036.1 GCA_949295675.1 uncultured Spirochaetales bacterium
ATCAATTCCATATACTGCAAACAATTGAATATATAATATCCAGGCTTTGGATAAGCCGGGTTCTGTTTAGGTAATCATCTATCTAGGCCATGGATTGCTCCATGGCTCAAGCAGCCTACCCGCAGCCATGGCCGGACAAGCCGACTGCATACTTGGCCTTGCTCCTGGTGAGGTTTGCCATGCCCTGCCCATCACTGGGCAGGCGGTGGTCTCTTACACCGCCATTTCACCCTTGCCTCTTACGAGGCGGTATCTTTTCTGCTGCACTTTCTGTAGCATTGCTGCTCCTGGCCGTTAGCCAGCACCATCGTCCTGTGGAGCCCGGACTTTCCTCTGCTAAGCAGCGATTACCTCCAAAACCTGGAAGAATTATCAGAAATCCTCAAAGCCTTCTCCCATGGACTCGTCGTAGCTGTCGCCATCGCTCTTGGAAGCATCCTCCTGGACAGTTCCCTTTCCATCGGACTTGGTAGGCTCAAGCTGCTCGAAGATGTAGTTCTTCTCAAGCTCATCATCAAGCTTCTCATACCAGATGATCCTGGAGCAATATGGGCAGTACTCAATCTCGTTGTTCTCCTGCTTGAGGCGCAGGTCGATCACGAACTGCATAGGAAGGACACGGTCGCAGCCCATGCAGACCTGCCCGTGGACAGGCACTATGCCCTCTCCCTTCTTCTTGCGCACGATATTGGAGAATTTGGCATAAAGCTCATCGGAAATGACACTTCCCTTGATTTCCTCGCACTTAGCATCCATCTCCTCAAGGCGTCTGTTGGCATCATCAAGAAGAGAGCTGACCTTCTCCCTCTCCGCATCGACCTTGGCCTTCGCCTCATCGCAGATCTTCTCCTGCTCGTCAAGCTCAGCGCGGAGCTTTTCAAGCTCGGCGTTCTTGGAGCCACGCTGCTTCAGAAGCGTCTGCTCCTGGACCTTTGCCTCGTCAAGCTGCTTGGAAAGAGCCTCATACTCCCTCTGGGTGTTGAGGAATTCCATCTGCTTCTCATAGCCAGTCCTCGTCTGGAAAGCGTCTTCATATCTTATTGAGAGTGACTTCACCTCATCGGTCACAGCATTGAACTTCTCAGTAAGTTCGAGATACTTCTCATTAGCCTCTCTGAGATTTGCCTCTTCCTTCTTGAGGTTCACAGGCATCATCTCCACCTGCTGTTCAAGTTCAAACTTAACCCTGAGAGCTTCCTGAAGTTCCTTCAGGCACTCAAGCTTGTCATTCTCTGCCATACTCATCTCCTATCAACCGCTGATGATAGCGGATTATCGAAATGTAATCTACCTAGTTCCAATCCTTAAGCTGACGGCTTCTCTTAGGATGCCTGAGCCTCCTGAGAGCCTTCGCCTCGATCTGCCTGATACGTTCCCTTGTCACATCAAAGTACAGGCCGACCTCCTCAAGCGTGAGCGCATAGCCATCATCAAGGCCGAACCTCATCCTCAGGACCTCCTGCTCACGCTGCGGAAGCGTGGAAAGAAGCTCACGAATCTTATCCTGGAGAAGGACGAAGGCCGTCTGGTTGGCCGGATTCTCCGCATCCTTGTCCTCGATGAAGTCCGAAAGCACGCTATCCTCTTCCTCTCCGACAGGAGTCTCAAGGGATATAGGCTCTCTTGCTACAGACTTCACGTTCTTGACCTTTGCTTCAGGCCATCCAAGATGATCTGCGACCTCCTTGTCGGTCGGCTCGCGCCCAAGGGACTGCATGAGCACCCTTGACTCCCTTACGACCTTGTTGATCTGCTCGATCATATGGACAGGGACCCTGATGGTCCTCGCCTGATCGGAAATTGATCTTGTTATTGCCTGCCTTATCCACCATGTGGCGTATGTCGAGAACTTGAAGCCCTTCTCATATTCAAACTTCTCTACAGCCTTTATCAGCCCGATATTCCCTTCCTGCACGAGGTCGAAGAACTGTAGGCCCCTGTTCGTATATTTCTTCGCGATCGACACGACAAGACGGAGGTTGGCCTTTATGAGCCTGTCCTTCGCGCTCTTGAGTATCCTCTGGCCAAGCTGTATGTTCTTCACATCCTGGATGACAACGGAGGCATCGCACTCGAAATCTGTCTCTATAGACCTGAGTTCCTTCTCCGTGAGCTGAAGCTCTTTTATCTCTTCCTTTATCTGGTCGCTTGTCATCCCAAGGGCTTCCTCTATGCCAGAAGCCTTGCTCGGCGTCGCCAGGTCACGGCCAAGCTGCCTAAGCTCCTTAAGCGAGGAGACCTTCAGATGCTCCTCTGATATCTTCTTGCGCTCATTGCAGCTGATGATCTTGCCACGTGCGGAGATGAAGATGTCCGTAAGGTCATCGATCTCTTCCTGCTGAAGCTCTATAGGTGTCACCCAGTCGCTTACCGGGAGATATTCCCCAGATGAAAGGGATTCATACTCGCGCTTGAAATCAGCATAGCGCTTGCCAAGCTCCGCACCTGTCGCGGCATTGTCCTCCCTCACCTTCCTATGGATCTTCTGTATCTCCTTCTCGAGATCGGCTTCCTTCATATCAGGATGCTCTTCACGGAACTGCTTGTCC
>CASFMA010000037.1 GCA_949295675.1 uncultured Spirochaetales bacterium
TAATATTAAAATATTCAATACTAATTGTACTCTATTTGTTTTAATCATAATTTATTTATAAATTTTATCAGTATTCTTTTATATTTATTATATTATTATGTTTGATATTTCATTATACCCCATTTCACTTTCATGTTTATCTGATTCTGCTTCTTTGCATAGTATTATTTGCGTACTATAAAAACTGTAATATGGATGCCTCTGATAGCGGCTCAAGGCTCAGCAGGATTCGCCATCAGCACGTATCACAGCAGCTTTCATCTCTTTGACATATTCAGATACGTATGGGACTGAATCACGTCCATATTCCTCGCAGATCCTGACAATAGCGCTTCCGACAATGACACCATCGCTTTTCAGGGCCATATCATAAGCCTGCTCTGGGCGGGAGATACCGAAACCGACAGCGGCAGGAATGTTCTTTTCGGACTTCACCATCCTCACCATCGATGAAATATCGCTTTCGATGACATCACGCATTCCTGTGACGCCAAGGGATTTCACTGGATCGGAGAACTCTTTCTTCTCCTCAAACGGGACATCAGGAAGGATAAGCGCATAAAATCCTGATTCCTTCATGGCTCTGGCATACTCCGATATCCCCATGGAGTAAACAACATTCGCATAAGTCATTATCGCAAGTGGAGTATCTATGCTGCGCCTGACACGCATCGCAAGCTCGAATACATCCAGGCTGCAACCCCTCCCTTGAGCGCTCTCTCATCAGCTTTCTGTATCACAGGACCTTCTGCCATCGGATCTGAGAACGGAACGCCTATCTCAATGAGATCTGCCCCGCTTTCCGCCATGGCAAGAACCAGTTTCTCCGTCGTTGCGATATCTGGATCGCCTGCCGTGATGAAAGGTATGAAAGCCTTTCCCTTGCTGAATGCCATTCCTGTCCTAGTCATGGATATCCTCCCCTCTGTATCTCGCGATTGCCGCGACATCCTTATCGCCTCGTCCTGATATATTCACAATGATTATCCTGTCCCTGCCCATCTCCGGCGCAATCCTGATGGCCTCTGCAACAGCGTGTGCCGACTCGATTGCAGGGATTATCCCCTCGGTCCTTGATAGGAACTCAAATGCCTCAACAGCCTCATCATCTGTGATAGCCACATATTCAGCTCGGCCCGTATCATGAAGATAGGCATGCTCTGGGCCAATTCCTGGATAATCCAGCCCGGCAGATATCGAATAGACTGGTGCGATCTGGCCATTCCGCTGGCAGAAATAGCTCTTCATGCCATGGAAATATGCCGACGCTTCCTGTTGCGATCGTCGCAGCGGTCTCGAAGCTGTCCACGCCCCTTCCAGCAGCCTCGCTCCTTCCCCGAGGCCTTGTCCCCGCCAGAGGATAGGTGCTCAGCTTCCTTCCCTCAAGCTTCAGCAGAGTCAAAGGCAATGACAGACCTGAAGAGCATCAGATCCATGTCACGGAAGTCGGAACCAGGATGGCACAGCCTTTCCTTCAGCCGCCTCTCAGAGTATTTGATGTAGTCATAGCCGAAATAACCTGCAAAGCCTCCTGAGAAAGGAGGGAATCCATCTTGCTCAGGACGCAGCAAGGCCGAAAGCATCTTCCTTATCACATTCTTCGGCTCGCCTGTGCATTTCTCTTCACTCTCAAGATGCTTTCCCCTCCTGATATTCACGACACCATCAGCAGCTGTTGCCTCAAGCTCCGGATCAAAGCCAAGGAAAGTCCATCTTCCGATCCTTCCTATATGTTCAGCGCTTTCAAAGAGGAACACATGGCTGCTCTTCTCGCGGAGCTTCCTCAGAAGCGCAATCGGCGTGATGCTGTCGCTGAGGAGTTCCAGCTTCACAGCAGCAACGTCGTACATTCCCGTTTCACGAAGCGCTTCAAGCTCTGTCAAAGATGGGATCATTGGCCGCCTCCTGTTTCTAAGCATAGTAATTACTTTGGATAGCAATTACTTTATATAGTAATGTCAACATCCTTCCGCCTTCTTTTGATCTTTGCTATCATTAAGCTATGACAGAAAACTACAGAGAGCATCAGAGCAGCCTGCCAGCAGCTATAGACAGGCTTTATACGATAATATCAATACTCAGGGCCCCGGGAGGATGTCCGTGGGACAGGCTCCAGACAAACAAGAGCACGACAATCTCGCTGATAGATGAAAGCTATGAATATCTTGACGGCGTGATCAAAGATGATATCGCTTCGGAACGTGAGGAGATCGGAGACATAATGATCAATGTCTTCATGAACCTCTGCATCCATGATGAGAAAAAGGACTTCAGGCCCGAGGACGCAGTCAACGAGGTATGTGACAAGCTTATAAGGCGACACCCTCATGTATTTGGCGATGAGAAGGCAGAGAACGCCGCAGAAGTCCTTTCCCTGTGGAATAGCGTAAAGGAGAATGTCGAGGGGCATAAGGACAAGGCAGAGTCATTCTTCTCACACATACCATCATCCCTGCCGCCTCTCGAGGAAAGCTATGAGATACAGAAGAAGCTCAAGAAAGTCGGTTTTGACTGGCCCGATGTCTCAGGGGTCGTCGTGAAGATCGAGGAGGAGCTTGAAGAGGTCAATCAGGCAATAGCTGAAGGCGATGATGATCACATCGAGATGGAGCTTGGCGATCTGCTCTTCTCCGTCGTCAATCTCTGCCGTTATCTGAAGATAAGGCCGAACGTGGCCCTGCACAGATGCAACGAGAAGGTGAAGAACCGCTTCCAGCACCTTTTCACGATGGCAAAGGAGAGAGGAATCCCAATTGACAAGGACCATGTCAATGAGATGAATGAGCTATGGGAAGAGGCAAAGAAAGAAGAGAAATGAAGGAAGGGGCTCCCCCTTCCCTCATTTTATCCAATATTACACTCGCGCCGTCTCCTGACTCGTACTCAGTTGATGGCTTTCTTGCTCATTTTCCTTGCCTCTTTCCTGAAGCGCTGGCATATGCCTGCATCATAGAATATGGAACAATAGATCTCCCCATATTCAAGCGTGATTGATAACAGTTCTGGTAACAAAAAAAGCAGTATATAGATATCAATTCCATATACTGCAAACAATTGAATATATAATATCCAGGCTTTGGATAAGCCGGGTTCTGTTTAGGTAATCATCTATCTAGGCCATGGATTGCTCCATGGCTCAAGCAGCCTACCCGCAGCCATGGCCGGACAAGC
>CASFMA010000038.1 GCA_949295675.1 uncultured Spirochaetales bacterium
GTAACAATAATTCGGTTTCCTCACTGCAGTACCACATCGTCTGGTGCACCAAGTACAGGCACCAAATACTCACTGTAGCAGTTGAGGCTGAGACAAAGACGATACTCGCACAGACCTGCATGGAGTATGGTTGGACGCTCAAGGCGATAGAGGTGATGCCAGATCATGTCCATCTTTTTCTGGAAGCCTCTCCCGATGAAGCGCCATCGACAATTGCAAGAATGCTGAGAAGATCATGTCCTTCGTCTTCAGATAGTATTGCTCAACAGCAAGAGCCACCCCGCACTTCTCTGCTGTCTTGTTCCTGGAAAACATCACTGCTTGAATCTATACGATAGGGCTCACCTTATCTTCTGTTACATGTTTTATAACCTATAGTTGCTATCACAGGATGCAACACCTTGCTTTGCATTACTTTCTTTGGGGCCGGCCTGTTCTAAATACGTTGCCTTACAGGCAAGCAGGTCATAGTGCAAAATCAGAAAACAACCCAAAATGCGCAACTATTTTCATACCATATTATTTCCAGGCATCGTTAGTTGCACAATCTGGGTCAAACCGGGATCAAGTCAAATTTCAATCCTATATATCACAAAGATATCATATCAGGTTAATGCTATTCCCACTCAATCGTTCCGACAGGCTTCGGAGTCATGTCGTAGCAGACCCTGTTAACACCCTTTACCTCAGAGAGTATCCTCTCCGTTATATGGCTGAGAAGGCTGAAGGGGATATCCTCGACCGTCGCTGTCATGGCATCCTTGGTATTGACAGCCCTGATGATCACAGGATACTCAAAGCATCTCCTTCCATCCCTTATGCCTGTGGAACGGAAGTCAGGAACGATGGTGAAGTACTGCCAGACCTTCCCCTCTAGCCCGTTCCTGGCGAATTCCTCACGCAGGATCGCATCGGACTCGCGCACGCATTCAAGCCTGTCACGGGTAATGGCACCAAGGCATCTCACTCCTAGCCCCGGTCCCGGGAATGGCTGGCGGTAGACCATGCCATCAGGAAGTCCAAGGGCCTTTCCAACGACCCTCACCTCATCCTTATAGAGGAACCTAAGCGGCTCAACAAGCTCGAACTGGAGATCGTCTGGAAGCCCGCCTACGTTATGATGGGCCTTGACGCCATTGCTCTCAAGGATATCAGGATAGATAGTGCCCTGGGCAAGGAATCCGATGCCATCGAGCTTCCTAGCCTCCTCCTCGAAGACCCTGATGAACTCAGCGCCTATCACCTTTCTCTTCTCCTCCGGATCAGCAACGCCGGCAAGCTTATCCAGAAAGCGGTCAACCGCATCGACATAGATGAGATTCGCATCCATCTCATGGCGGAATACCTGTACGACCTGCTCAGGCTCTCCCTTGCGGAGAAGACCGTGGTTCACATGCACGCATACGAGATTCCTGCCGATAGCCTTTATGAGCAAGGCAGCTACGACAGATGAATCGACTCCACCGGAGAGAGCAAGAAGGACCTTGCCATCTCCTACCTGCTTCCTGACGTTCTCTATCTCCTTATCGATGAAGGCCTTTGCGAGGGACTCGGTGGTGATGCGTTCCATATCAGCGGGACGAACGTTCTTGTCAAAATCCATAAAATGCTCCTTTCGGTGGTCTACAATGGTCATTGTACATCGATTTCCATCATTTACATAAGATAGATGCAGGAAGAGGAAGGAATAATGTTCCGATCCGCATCAAAGCATCGAGAGCGCAGCCCCAAGCGAGAGGGAGAATAATCCGGATATGAGATTGACCGCATCGTTATCTATGAACGGTATCCCACGCACCCTGTTGCCTGTATCATCTTCCGTAAGAGCTCCATCCTCATCACGGTACTTCACCTGGACAGTAGCACCGAGGAAAGAGTCCAGCAGCGCCCCAAGAAAGCCTGAGGATGTGATGATCGCTGCATCAGAGAAGCTTCCTCCGAATGTCCCGATGTAGAGAACGGCTATAAGCATCGAGGAAAGCACCGAGGCAAAGAGCCCAAGCACCGTCACTCCTCCGGATATCCCCTTGGGAACTCGCGTGAAGGTTACTATCGAAACAGGATCCTTGTGCGACAGCTGTCCTATCTCACCTGCCCAGGTATCCGCAGAGGCCTCTGCAACAGCGGCCGCAAACGCCAGCAGCGCACCTCTCGGATAAGAGAAGGCTGCATACGAAAGCAGCGCAATCGCCGCAGGAAGCCCATTGGCAACAACCTGGGATGCCGTACGAGGCCGGCCCTTCCCCCTGCCTCTGCATATCTTCGTAACAGCGGA
>CASFMA010000039.1 GCA_949295675.1 uncultured Spirochaetales bacterium
TGCATCGTTGAGGCATATGAGGCTGTCAGAGCGCAGGTGAAGAACGGAAAGCAGATCCTTTTCGTCGGAACAAAGAAGCAGGCACAGCAGGCTATCGAGACAGAGGCAAAGAGATGCGGAATGCCTTATGTTTCAAATCGCTGGCTTGGCGGCATGCTTACAAATTTCGCAACAATCAAGAAGAGCATCGCAAAGCTCAAGAAAATAGAGAGGATGGAGGCTGATGGCACATTCGCATCCCTCACAAAGAAAGAAGTAGCACTCTACACAAAGGAAAAGAACAAGCTTGAGAAGAACCTTGGCGGCATCAAGGACATGAAGGAGCTTCCTGGCGCGCTTTTCATCATCGACACGAAGAAGGAAGCGCTTGCAGTCGCAGAGGCAAAGAGGCTTGGCATCCCAGTGATCGCTGTTGTCGATACGAACTGCGATCCAACTGACATCACCTACCCTATCCCGGGCAACGATGATGCTATCAGGGCTATCTCACTCTTCGTCGAGATTATCGCAAATGCAGTGATCGATGCAGACAGCGAGGCTGGAATCCAGATCATCGAGTCACTTGACGACGAGGATGAGGAAGAGGCAATCAACTCAGTGCCTGTCGAGGACAAGGACGAGAATGCCGACGACGAGGAAGTAGATTACTCAAACTACATCCCTGAGGACGACAAGAGGGATGAGGCTGAGGACGCTGAGGAAGACGACGAAGAGGATTACTTCACAAAGTAAGGAGGAACAATATGGCTATCAACGCAGCAGACGTAAAGAAGCTTAGAGATATCACCGGAGCCGGAATGATGGATTGCAAGAAGGCTCTCACAGAGGCCAACGGCGATTTCGCACAGGCAGAGAAGATCCTCAAGGAGATGGGTCTCGCTGCTGTCGCAAAGCGTCAGGACAGGGCTACGGAGAACGGCCGCGTATTCGTCAAGAGCGAGAACGGCAAGGCTGTCGTGCTCTCCCTTGCATGCGAGACTGACTTCGTTGCGAACAACGCTGATTTCGCAAAGCTCGGAGAGGACCTCTGCTCTGTCATCCTTGCAAAGGGATACACGGAGATCAACGCTGAGCTTGAAGGCATGGTCAACGATCTCATCGCAATAATCAAGGAGAACATGCACCTCGTGCGCTTCTCAGTATTCGACGTGGCATCTGATGAGTATGCAGCGACATATATCCATGGCAACGGAGCGGTTGCTGTCCTCGTTCTCTTCAAGAGCGACAAGCCAGAGATCTTCAAGGAAGGCGATGTCGAGGATCTTACCCATAACCTTGCCCTCCATGCAGCGGCATACAAGCCTCAGTTCCTTTCCGACAAGGTTGTCGACAAGGCTTATGAGGATGAGCAGCTTGCAATCTTCGCAAAGCAGGTCGAGGGTGACGAGAAGCTTGCATCAAAGCCAGAGAACGTACGCCAGGGGATCATCAGAGGAAAGCTCTCAAAGCTCTACAAGGAGATCTGCTTCCTCGATCAGGCTTATGTCAAGGATGACACGAAGTCCGTATCACAGATGCTCTCTGAGGTTGGCAAGGCTCATGGCGCAAAGCTTGAGATCGTCAACTACTGCGTATATCAGGCAGGCGTGACAGCCTAAGGAGATTGCGATGCAGAACGTAATCGACAACTGCGACCAGAAGATGAAGAAATGCGTGCAGGCGCTTGAGAATGAGTTCTCGATGCTGAGGACAGGACGTGCCTCAGCACAGCTCTTCGACAAGATCAAGGTGGATTACTACGGTGCGGAGACTCCGCTCTCGCAGGTTGCCTCGATCAGCGTTCCGGAAGCTCGTCTTGTCGTCATCCAGCCATGGGACAAGACTGTGCTTCCAGCTATAGAGAAAGCTATCCAGAAGTCAGAGCTTGGGCTTAATCCGAACAATGACGGAAAGCTTATCCGCGTGGCATTCCCGCCTCTCACAGAGGACAGGAGGAAGGAGCTTGCAAAGAGCGCCAAGGCAACTGCTGAGAACTCCAGGGTCGCTGTACGCAACGTACGCCGTGATGCGATGGAGGAGCTGAAGAAGCTCCAGAAGAATGGAGATATCAGCGAGGACCAGCAGAAGGAAGGAGAGCAGAAGATACAGAAGCTCACAGATTCTGCTATCGCTGAAATCGCTAAGGTCGCAGAAGCGAAAGAAAAGGAAATAATGGAAATATAATGGATAAGCTTGTGCATCTCGCTTTGATCATGGATGGGAACGGCAGGTGGGCAAAGAAGCGCTCGCTGCCGCGCTCCGAAGGTCATAAGGAAGGGGCGAAGGCCGCTGCCAGAGTAGCGCTTGCAGCCTCCCGGAGAGGCATAAGCTATCTTACACTCTTCTGTTTTTCCACAGAGAACTGGAAAAGGCCCAAGGCGGAGATAGACTCCATCATGGGTCTTTTTTCAGATGAGTTCGGAAGCATGCTCGAGAGAATCAGGCAAGAGGACATAAGGATAGTCCACCTTGGCCGCCGTGACAGGCTGCCGCAGACAATCATCGCCCGGCTGGACAAAGCTGTGGATGAGACGCGGGACAACCATGGGATGACGCTCCAGCTTGCCCTTGACTATGGCGGGGAGGATGAGATAGAGAGGTGCATCCGAAGGGCTATGGCTGATGGGGTGAAAGATATATCTTTCAGCACTTTGCTCTCCTATGTCGATAACCCTGATATCCCAGCACCTGACTACATCTGCCGAAGCAGCGGGGAAAAACGGCTCTCAGGCTTCCTCACGCTCCAAGCAAGCTATGCAGAAATAGGATTCTATGATAGACTGTGGCCTGATTGGGACGAATCGATGATCGATACGATCATAGAGGACTTCAATAAAAGAGATAGGAGATTCGGGGGCATTTGATGAAAGGAATGACAAAACGACTGATCACTGCATTTGTTGCGGTTCCTCTCCTCATAGTTATCGTGGTATTTCTCCCCCACGCCAACTATCTAGCATTCTGTCTGTTCATCATGGCACTGTCGGTGCTTGGGTCAATGGAGATGCACAGTCTCCTTTCAAAGGACAAGGAGAAGCTGCTCTTCACATCGTACTCCGGTGCGCTGCTTCCGTTTGCCCAATACGTCCAGTTCAGGTTCTTCCCGGATACAGAGCTTACATTCTATACGCTCATGTTCCTCATCGGTCTGACGCTCTTCCTTGAGATATTCACAGGAGCAAAGGATAACTTCTCAGGAACATGGGAAAGAAACAGCAAGACAGTCCTGAATATAATCTATCCAGGTCTTTTCGCATCATTCATAATAAGGCTGGCGTTCATGGAGAATGCAGCATGGGTCATACTCCTGTTCTTCCTGCTCGTATTCTCATCAGATACATTCGCGTTCTTCTTCGGCATCGCGCTCGGAAAGAACAACAAGGGAGTCATAAAGGTAAGCCCGAACAAGAGCGTGGCCGGCTTCATAGGAGGCCTGCTCGTGCCAGCTATCTTCGGAGCGCTCTCAGCTGTGCTTTTCCCTGAGATATTCACCTACTCAGCAGCAGGCGGTCTTATACTCGGGCTTGGGACAGCAGCGCTAGGCGTTGTAGGAGATCTAATCGAGTCATCATTCAAGAGGAGCGCAGAGGTGAAGGACAGCGGACATCTCATCCCTGGCCGCGGCGGCATACTTGATTCTGTCGATTCAATCATAATGGCTGCCCCTGTATATGTCGCCCTCCTGATGTTCGTCGGCTTTTGATGAAAAGGCTTGCGATCCTAGGCGCGACAGGCTCTATAGGCACGACATGCCTCAATGCTATAAGAAGCGGCAAGCTTGAAGCAGAAGCCGTATTCCTCCTCTCCTATTCATCTGACATCTCCAGGCTATCATCAGAGTTCAGCTGCGTCTCACTTTCAGCTTCATCGTCAAGCGAGGATGAGATAAGGGATGCGCTCTGCAGGACAGAGCCCGATCTGGTGCTCAATGCTGTATCTGGCACTGCTGGCCTTGGATACACGATGATGGCGATCTCCTTAGGCTTTGACATCGCGCTTGCAAACAAGGAATCCCTGGTATTGGGAGGAAGCCTTGTGATGCAGAGTGCAAGAGATCGCGGCATCTCGATAATCCCTGTCGACAGCGAGCATAGCGCCATATACTCGCTGCTCAAGGGGAGAAAGGCAAGAAAGCTCATAATAACAGCATCAGGCGGCCCGTTCAGGACAAGGGAGGATCTTTCATCTGTCACCGTCGAGGAAGCTCTCAGGCATCCGACATGGAAGATGGGAAAGAAGATAACGATAGACAGCGCCACGCTTGCTAACAAGGGACAGGAAGTGATAGAGGCGTCTGTGCTCTTCTCCTTCCCTCCCGATGCGATAGACGTGACAATACACAAGGAATCAATCGTCCACTCGATGATAGAGATGGATGACGGGGCTGTCTATGCCCTTCTCTCCCAGCCGGATATGACACTTCCTATCGTCTCCGCAGTGCAGGGGATCGATGGCGGTAGCAGGGCAGTATCCCCGCTTTCGTTCAGCAATCTGGACCTTTCCTTCAGAGACTGGGACAGGAAGCGTTTTCCGATGCTTGATCTGGCTTATCAGGCATTGAGGCTTGGAGGAAGCTACACGATCGCATATGCAGCGGCCGATGAGATCCTTGTCAGGGCCTTCCTGGAAAGAAGGATCCCTTTCACATCCATAGGTGAGATAACCCAGGAGGTATTTGGGAAGGACTGGTCGCGCTGCCCGCAATCAATCCAGGAGATCCTTGAGATCGAGGCTATGGCGAAGAGGGAGACAGAGGCGCTATGCTGATGAACCTGCTCCTACTGGCTGTTGGATTGATCGCTATCGGAATCATGCTTTTCATACATGAGCTAGGCCATTTCGCTGTCGCGAGGCTCTTCGATGTGGACGTGGAGGTGCTTTCCTTCGGAATCGGCCCGAAGCTTATCGCATATCAGGGAAAGAGAACTGAGTACAGGATATCGCTGATACCGTTCGGCGGCTATTGCAGGATGCAGGGATCGCTTGATCTGACAAAGGCGCTGCAGGACAATGCAAGGACGCTGGACAAGGCGGAGGCAGGATCGTACTTCTCAGCATCCCCGATAAAACGTTTCCTCATCTATCTTGCAGGGCCTCTTACGAACTTCATTCTCGCCGTGCTGCTTCTGTCGGCAGCTTCAATGATTCCTGTAGAGCGTCTTTCAGATGAGGCATATGCAACGCCTGTATCGGAGTATCCTGAGCTTTTCGGCTCAGATATAGTGCAGCCAGGCATAAAGAAGTGGGATAAGCTGATCGCATCAGGTGACAAGCTCTTCACAGACTGGCAGGACGCAGAGGCATACATGACTGAGATGAGAGGGACGACAATCCCGCTGACAGTGCTGCGTGATGGCGTTCTGACAGAGACTGAGGCGATCCCGTCAGAGACCGATGATGGATGGGCATATGGGATAGCCCTTCTCCAGAGGCCGGTCATAGGAAGGACATCATCTGATGAGTTCAGGAGCGGTGACGTGATAACCGCAGTAGATTCATCTCCCGTGACATCCACCTATGATATCTACTCATATGATGAAGAGGACTTCACGCTCACGCTGGAAAGAGATGGGGAGATCATCACAAGGGATATAGCTGGAGGGCATCTGCCCTTTGCATGGAAGAGCGATATAAGGATAGCAAGGGATCCATATTCCCCTCTTCCGCATGCGATAAGAAGAAGCGCTGAGCTTTTCTATTCCACGCTCTCTGCACTTGGCGCATTCCTGACATTGCACCTGCAGGATGCGCTGGATGTGATAACGGGACCGGTAAAGGCCGCAGAGAGCATAGGAAGCATAACAGCAGAGGCTTTCTCCGTAAGCGGCAGCAGCGGACTGAGAGGAGTGCTGCAGCTCCTTGCCGTTATAAGCGTCTCCCTTTCTGCCGGGAATATCCTGCCGATCCCGACATTCGACGGCGGACAGATGCTGGTATCGCTCTATGAGGCGATAAGAAGAAAGGCCCTCTCTCCGAGGACCTATGTGTTGCTCCAGATTATCGGCATCATACTTGCACTGCTCATCATGGCCGCAATGTATGCGCTTGATCTGAAAGCTTATTTCTTCTCGTAGCCCTTCTTGTCAGGAAGCACAGGCTCACGGAATATCTCATTCTGAGAGACTTCCTCAAACGATGTCGTATTGGCGTTGTACCCGACCTTGAAGCTTCCTGTCTCGCCGTTACGCTGCTTCGCCACTATGATCTTCGTGACCTGCAGCACCGCCCTGCCGTTCGAGTCCTTCGCGAGATTCTGCTTATCCTCTTCCGAAAGCGTCCTTGCCCTGTGTATGAACATGACAACATCAGCATCCTGCTCTATCGAGCCGGAGTCACGGAGATTCGAGAGCATAGGCTCCCTTTCCTCGCTGTCCCTGGATACCTGGCAAAGCACGACGATAGGGATCTTCAGCTCACGCGCAAGCTGCTTCAGCGACTTAGATACCACGGCAATGACCTCATGCCTTGGAGTGCGTGGATCAAGGCCAGGATCGATAAGGCCGATATAGTCTATGACGATACAGTCTATGTGCTTGTCCCTGTGCAGCATCCTCGCCTTGGCCCTGAGATCACTCAGCTTTATGTTAGGGACATCGATGATGTAAAGAGGCAGAGGATAGAGTGAATTCGCCGCATCGACGACCCTTGTCATCTCATCCTCGGACATGTCGCCCATGGTGATGTTCCTTGTATTGACCTTCGAGATGGTGCCAAGGAGACGTACAGTGATCTGCGATGCAGGCATTTCCAGCGAGAAGAATGCCACGCTCTTCCTGTATTCCCTGATCATGTTGCGGATCATTGATACGCCGAAAGCAGTCTTTCCGATACCTGGGCGGGCAGCAACCACTATGTAGTCCTGAGGCTTGAAGCCGCCATTGGTATATTTATCGAGGATCTGGAAACCTGTAGGGACGGAGTCATCTTCCGTGCTGCCTTCTATGCGCTTCATCATCGTGTCGATGACACCTGAGACTATCGAGCTGATCGAATAATCGACCTTATCCAGGGAACCTTCCTCGGAAAGACGCATCAGCGATGTCTCGCTGCTGTCCAGGACATCATAGATATCGTTGGATTCATCGAAGGCCGCATTGTTGACATCTGATGTGAGTGTGATGATCTGGCGCCTTACAGAGAGCTCCTTCACGATCTTCGCATACTGCTCGGCATTGCTGATTATCGTATTCGAATCAGTAAGCGCTGAGATATACGCAATCCCACCGGCCTTCTCAAGCCTGTCCTGCTTCTTGAGGTAATCCACAAGCGTGACTATATCGACAGTGAAGGCGGACGAAGCCTCCTTCATCCTCGCTATCGCCGTGAATATCTCGGCATTTGCAGGCTGATAGAAATCGGAGGCCCCGACAAGCTGTGAAACGCTGTCATAGGCCTCCTCGTTAAGAAGTATTGCGCCGAGAATTGCTTTCTCGGCATCATCATTATGAGGCAGTGTCCTCACTAGGGACCTTAGACAGACTCTGTCTCTGCTGCAGGTGCAGCCTCTTCAGCGACAGCCTCCTCGGCAGGAGCAGCTTCCTCAGCAGCGGCTGCTGCAGCCTCAGCTTCAGCCTTCGCGGCCTCTTCAGCGGCAATCCTCGCCTCTTCTGCTGCCTTCTTCTCAGCAGCAAGCCTCTCAGCCTCAGACTGGACAATAAGCTTCACGGAAGAGAACTCATTCTCATAGAGATGGATTATGACGCTGTACGTGCCAGTCATCTTGATGGCATGCGTAGCTACATCGATCCTCTTTCTCTCGATCTCGAAGCCAAGCTTCTGAAGCTCTGCCTGCACCATCTGAGATGTGACAGATCCGAAAAGCTTCCCGGACTCGCCTGCCGGCACGGTGATGGCAAGCGTGATGTTGTCGAGCTTCTCCTTGAGAGATGCTGAAGCAGCCCTCTTCTCAGCCTTTCTCTGCTCGATTGCAGCAGCCCTTGACTTGAAAAGAGCCTCGTTTGCCTTGTTGTAGATCACGGCAGCCTTGGTAGGAAGGAGGTAGTTCCTTGCGTAACCGTCCTTTACCTCTACTACGTCTCCCTCTTCTCCGAGGTGAGTGACATCCTGGTTAAGAATGATCTTCATACCCTACTCCTATCTTCTTCAAATCGAAGAAGGTCTCAAGGACTCCCAGAAGCGGAATGCCCAAGAGAACTATGAAATTTATTCCCGGGATCAGAAGGCTGATGGCAACGACAACGATGAGTACTGTCATGCTCTTCACCGTTCTATGCCGCCGGCGGATCCTAGCGAACACGACTGTGAAGCCTTGTATCGCATAGAACACAGTCCATACGAAAGCCACGTTCATCACTGCTATCTCAAGCAGCAGAGGAGCTGATACAAAGCGAAGGATGAGGACAAGCGCCCATGAGGCTATGAAACCCCAGATCGCATCCTGAGGGTAAGAGAAGCGCATGACACTCTCTTCCCAATCGCTTTCTCTTGAATGCAGCGCGGACTCATAAGTGAAGCACGTTGCACAGATGCCGCAAAGAAGGACCGGGAAAAGGAGGCTCATGACAGTCGTCAATATGAGATCGGTGAAGACCTTCATATCGATGCCTGGGATGAGGACACCCATCATAGGTCCGAGAACAGCGGCAAACGCATCCCCGTATGCGTTATACACAGCATCGGAGAGCGCCCTATCAGACAAGATGAACAGCGCGCATGGAACAATGAGGATGATCGACGGAAGAAGCACCATCAGCAGACGGCGCAGCAACCGCCTCTCCCCTCCTGTCCTTAGCCAGACGATCCCAGCCGCTGACAGCGACAAGGGAATATACAGATCAATCAGAAGAAAGGCAAAGCCAAGCTTTGTAGAAATGCTCCCGTCGATCATGAGGATATCTGTCACGACAATGAAGAGCATATCGATGGCAATAAGCAGCTCTGCCTTCCTCTTTCCGTTGTTGATGGAATAAAGCAGCAGCGGCGTGACGTAGAAAATCGTGAAGAGATCCAGATTGAAGAGCACATAGCTGATGAAGAACATCAGCACGCCTTCGATGAGGCTTCTCCCTTTCCTATTGCCTTGCTGCATTCCCCATCACCTCATTTCTTCTCGAATGGAAGATATGCAAGCACGCGGGCTCTCTTGATTTCCCTGTTGAGTGCCCTCTGGTGCTTTGCGCATGTACCTGTGATGCGTGCAGGAAGGATCTTTCCGCGCTCTGTGATATAGCGGCGGAGCATCTCAGGGTTCTTATAGTCAGCAGGAGCTGCACCCTGGCAGAACTTACATACCTTCTTCTTGTATCCGAGCTTTCTTACACCACCGTTCTTCCTATCCTTGAGAGCGGCATCCTTATCCATGAATTCGTTATTTTCTTCGCGCATTTTCTTCTCCTAAATCAGAATGGAATATTATCATCCTGGAATTCCTCAGGTCCTGCCATATCCGGCATGGCCGGCATTGCCGGGGCTTGCTGCTGATATGCAGGCTGAGAATATGATGACTGGCTCTGCTGCATACGTGGCGCAGAACCACCGCCTTGAGGCTGGCTCAGAAGGGTAAGGTTGTTGACAAAGATCTCAACACGCGACCTTTGCTGCCCATCGCTGTCCCATCTGTTCTGCCTCAGCTCGCCTTGGATCGCAACCTGCCTTCCTTTCTCCAGATACTGGCTCATCGCCTCAGCATTCTTGGCAAAGTAGACGCAGTCGAAGAAATTGGCCTCTTCCGTCCAGTTTCCATCGGCTCCCCTACGATTCCTGTTGACTGCTATAGAGAATCTCAGGCTAGGCGTCCCTCCGTTCTGCGGATACCTCAGCTCGCTGCCGCGGACAAGGCGTCCGATGAGAACGACGACATTCATATCTGAAGGCATAGGCTATCCTTACTTCCTCTCAGGGTTTACGAACAAGAACTTAAGAACCAGCGTGGAAAGCTGGAAGATGTTGTTCATCGGGGAGATGGAAGCTGTATCCGCCTCAAGCTCAAAATAGACGTAATGTCCCCTATCCTGCTTCTTGATAAGATATGCAAGTGTCTTGACACCCATATCCTCTTCCTTCGTCACATTGACGTTGTAGCGTGCGAAGGTCTCCTTGACAAGCTCCATGCCTGCCTTGAACTTCTCCTCGTCTGATTCGAGGATGACTGTGAACTCATAATTCTGGATCATGGTTCCTCCTTGTGGCCTTTAGATTTTCGATCCGGACATCCGGATAAAGAGGCTTAATGAATATATCTTCTTTTCCCGGTTGTAGTCAATAGACCAGCGCAATCTCTGTTATTATCTGAAAATATGGACAATCATCGCATTGTGTTCATATGGAAGGAATTATTCCGCCACAGCGAAGAAAGAGCCACGATTCATCATGTCAGGACCAGAACCCTGCGGCGTATATATGGCAAAGAAGCATCGCTGCCTCCCCTAGCTGATCCGATCTTTCCATATATCAACGCAGCGATGTTTCTTTTTCCTTTCATTTTCCAGCCTGGATAAATACAATGTCACTATGTTTGATGCTCATGCCCACATCGGAGAATTATGCGATGACGCGTTTGTCTGCACAGAAAGCACTGATCTTATCGGCAAAGCACGCTCTTACAGATACTGGGCGCTCGGCACAATCCCTGAGGGAAAGGAACACGATATATCAAAGCTTTACGATGCCGCCATATCAGGAGGGCATATCGGAGAGATAGGGCTGGACAGACGCTATCCTGACATGGAAGCCCAGGTCTCGGTATTCAGGGATGCCCTGTCGGTTGCGAAGGAATGCGGAAGGATTGCCGTGATACATTCCGTAAGGACGTACGGGGCAGTCTATGGCATACTATCCGATATGAGGATAGAGCGGTTCATCATCCATGGATATACAGGATCTGTGGAGATGGCCAGATCATTCATAAAGCTTGGCGGAATCATCTCATTGCCGCCGAGGATAGCTTATGCAAGATCATTCCCTGCGATACTATCGCTTCCGTTCGTGACCGAGACAGATATGAAGACAGGGGAAGATGAGAGAAAGGCCCTCTCCGTCTGGAACGAAAAGCTTTCTGTAATGACGGGGCGCGATATCGGCAAGGAGAGCGAGAGGAAGATGCTGGAGGTGCTTGGATGAACGGCCAGTTTGTGAGGCTTGGAAGACTTATCGGGGAAGAGAATGTACGGAGCCTCTTCTCAAGGAGCGTCGCTGTATGCGGGATAGGAGCGGTTGGCGGGCATGCGCTTGAGACACTTGCGAGGTGCGGAATAGGACATATAAAGGTCGTTGACTTCGATACGATCGAAGAGTCGAACATAAACAGGCAGATACTCGCGCTTCACTCTACGGTCGGGATGCTTAAGACAGACGTGGCTGTGCAGAGAGTCAGGGACATCAATCCTGACTGCAGCATAACGGCCATGCCTGTATATATATCGGAAGAGAACATCGAAAGCATATTCGAGGGGATAGACCTAGTGCTTGACTGCATCGATTCCCTCTCCTCCAAGGTCTCTCTGCTTGAAGCTGCGTACAGGCATGGGATACCAGCCATAAGCAGCATGGGAGCAGCGCTGAGAAGGGATTCATCACTGGTACGGACTGGGGACATCTTCGACACATTCGGCTGCCCCCTTGCCAGGGAAGTGCGCTCGATGCTCAGGAAAAGAGGAGTCGGAAGGGGCATCGAGGCAGTATTCTCACCTGAGAAGATAAGATTCGACTACATCGATCCTGAAGAAGATGATGAAGCTGAGGCAGATCCGACGGGAAAGCGCAAGCGCCGCGTGCTGGGGTCGCTTCCGACCGTCACGGCGGTCTTCGGGATCACGATGGCGGAGCTCGCGCTCAGGAAGCTGCTTGCTCCGGGCACACTGGATGCAGAGTCTTGAAGGAAGGTCAGGATATGACGAGAGTCTCAGCCATTGCCTGAATAGATGCAGGCACATGCCCTGCGATCTCTATCCTTATCCTGTATCTTGATCTTTTGTTGTTGTTCTCAAGTATCTCGGAGTGAATTGAAGCACCGTCAATGGTCGAAAGTCCGGAAGGAGTGAAGCTCTCCCACTTGCCATCCAGGAACAACGATACCTTGTTATCCACGTTCCAGTCCCTCATCCTGACAAGATGCGGCGTAAGCACTGTGAATGTGTATACGGCCTTGCCGCCTTCCTCTCCGATGCGAAGCACAGCCTGCCTTGACTCATCATCGCTGCAGAAGCTGGCAACTGCCGGCAATCTTCTTATATCCATCACTCCTCCTTAAATGGACAAGCCACCGATCTCTCGGTGGCTTTGATAGCAAGAAGGGCTTATTTCTTCTTGTGTCTGTTCATTCTAAGCCTTTTCTTTCTCTTGTGAGTTGCTATCTTATGCTTCTTTCTTTTTCTACCACAAGGCACAATATTGCTCCTCTCCCCTTTGGGGATTTTTTGTAATTACCGGTTTATTATGCTTAATTGAAATTTAAGCGTCAAGTAGTCATAGAAACTGACGCATATAGCTAAAACTCACCATCACATTTTGCTTATGGATGTTGTTTTTTGTATTATAATTCTAACATGCTCGTCCTTATCCTTGGAATCGGGGCTTCAGGAGGCGGAGCTGAAGCTGCTGAGTACTATCTTAAGCTTGGTAACAAGGTCCTCATAATGGAAAACTCTGAGAAGAACCATCCAGAAAGCCTGAAGAGGATGGGAGCTGTTTTTGTCTCGAAGAGCGAGGCTATGGACGCAGTGAAGGAGGCGGACCTTGTCGTGAAGCTTCCGGGAGTGCCTATCCCATATGCGATAAAGACAAAGGCAAAGCGCACGACGAATGATATCGCGGCCCTCCTGGAGAATCCCAGGACCGAGAACATACAGAAGATCATAATAGCAGGCGACAAGGGAAAGACAAGTACGGCATCGGCTCTTTCAAGCGCGCTGTCGCAGCTTGGCATGAAGGCGGCGTTCTCAGAAGGCCTCGGATATTCAGCGTTTCATATCCTCTCTGAGCTTGAGAACGATAATATGTACTATGATGTGATCATCCTTGAGCTGTCGCACTGGCAGATAAGGGATACAGCGGAATCACTTGGATACAAATGGCCCCGGATAGATATAATAGGAGTGACTGACGAGCTGAAGATGCCTTCGTCCAATACAGACTTCAATGCGGAGGGAGCCCTGCTTTTCGGGCCATGGGCAAGGAAGGTGATAATCCCGAGATCGCTGAAGGACAGGCTTGTGTACGCAGGGCTTGTGCCGAAGACAAAGGTACGGACATTCCCTTCCATATTCAATCCATACAGGAACAGGAGCGGCATGGAGCTTGCATGGGAATGCGTCTGTGCGATGGGGTTCAGGAAAAGAGATGCGCTTATGGCATTCACAAGCTACAAAGGCATACCTAACAGGCTTGAGCTTGTCGGTGTATCTGATGGCGTATCATTCATAAATGACTCAGCATCTGTCCTGCCGCTTTCGATCGCGTTCTCTATGAAGGGCATGAGAGGAATACCAGTGAACCTTATAATCGGTGGAACAGAGCACAGCTCATCCGACCCAGCCATGTTCATGGATGCCATAAACGATGCCGTCTCCATAACCCTGCTGTCAGGCTCCCTTACAGACAAGCTTGTCACGCTTCTCAGGAGGGAGGGGATAAAATATAATGGCCCGTTCGACAGGATGGAGGACGCTGTAGAAGCGGCCATCAGCAACGTTGACAACAGAAGGGGCCATAGGTCCACATCAGAAATAGTCCTGCTCTCTCCCGGTGCCTATGCGGATGAGCATTTCACCAACGAATTCGAAAGAGGAAGAGAGTTCAGGACCATCGTGGAGAAGACAATCGGGGCTAGATCATCGAGAAAAGACGTCTGATCTCGGTGACTGTCCTCTCCTTATCGGCATCAGATGCCGAGAGCTTATCGAGCCTGTCGCTGATAGAGTCCTCAAGCAGCATCTCCCCTACCTTCATAAGTGCCGAATTTGCCGCATTGAGCTGCTCAAGGAGGGCAGCGGTATCCCTGCCCTCTGCAAGCATCCTGTCGACAGCCATCACCTGGCCGGCTGCTTTCTTCAGCCTCGCATGAAGAACATCCTTGTCCATAATCAGCCTACATTTCCATTGACATACTTCTCAACGCGGAGGAAGTGCCCATCTGCGCCAAGCTTCTTTCCTTCGATGGTCACATAGCCATCGATTGTCTTCATCGGAAGCGCGAAGAAATGATCAGGCTTGATGTATGTCGTCACCTTCTCGACATCCCCTTCGCCTTCGTACTTGAGGACTGTGCCAGGAGCTATATCATCTGCCCAGATAAGCTCGCATGTAGAATGTGTGTCATCATTCGCATCAGATGCGGCAAGCAGCATCCCATAGCTCTTCACTCCACGGAAGTTGGCTGGCTTGAGATTCGATACAAGCACGATATTGCGCCCCATGAGCTCATCAATCGTGTAATACGGCACGATCGATGAGACAATCTGCCTTGGCTCCGCCTCTCCGCAGTCGAGCTTGAGTATGTAAAGCTTGTCACCGTTCGGGTGCTTCTCGACATCTACGATCTTTGAGACCTTGAGTATGACACGGCGTGCAAACTCCTCAGACAGGCTCTCTTTCTTCTCTGTATTCTCTTCCATCTTCTTATCTCCGTTATCATCAGCCTTACGCTCTTCCCTCTCCTTCTGCGAGCCGGAATAGCGTTCCTTGAGGCTTTTTATCCTTTCATCCTCAAGCTTCTCGAAAAGAAGCTCCACATTCCCGACATGAAGAGGTGCATCCGTCATGCCGATATCCTTCCATGAAGCATCGCTGGCAGAGATGAATGACAGTATCTTCTTTCCAGTCGACGGCATGTAGGGAGTGACCATCACGCCAAGATCCCTTATAAGATACATAAGGGTATTGAGAAGCTTCTCAGCCTTCTCGGGGTCATCCTTCCTGGCCTTCCATGGCTCACCTTCCTGGAAAGCCTTGTTGCCTGCATCTGACAGCTCGAAGATGGCCCTGATCGCATCCTTCTCGTCAGCTCTTTCAAGCGAAGCCGTTATCGAAGCCTCCCTCTTCCTTATCTCGGAAAGAAGTGGCTCATCGAACTCTTTGCTTGATATGCTGCCATCATAGAACCTCTTCACGAATGTGAGCGTCCTGTTCACAAGATTGGAGAGATTGCCTATCAGCTCCTTGTTGACCTTCTCCTGGAAATCAAGCCAGGTGAATGTGAAATCACTCTTCTCAGGCCTGTTGTAGAACATGTAGAAACGCCAGACATCCGCAGGAATTCCCGTTTCCTCGACATCGTTCCCGAATATCCCTATGCCTTTGGACTTGGAGAACTTGCCGCCTTCATAGTTGAGATATTCAGTCGATGACATATGATGGAGCATCGTCCACTTCTCCTGCGTACCGAGCAGCGTCGCCGGGAATACGACTGTATGGAATGGTATGTTGTCCTTTCCTATGAACTGGAAAAGCTCCGTGTTCTCAGGATCCCTCCACCAGTACTCCCAGTCTTCTGTCTTGTTTGCCGTTATGGATATATATCCGATAGGAGCATCGAACCAGACATAGAAAACCTTATCCTCATATCCGGGCTTGTTCACAGGGATGCCCCACTTGAGATCCCTTGTGATACACCTTTCCTGAAGGCCGTCCCTGATCCATGACATGGTCGTCTGGATCGCATTCTTCGCCCAGAAGCCGTCAACAGAGGCCTTGTCCATCCAGGCCTGAAGCTGCGGGAGGAGCTTTGGAAGATTGATATAAAGGTTCTTTGTCTTCTTCACAATCGGAGTTGCGCCGCATACCGAGCACTTCGGCTCGACAAGCTCCGTGGGATCAAGAAGAGTGCCGCACTTCTCGCACTGGTCTCCACGAGAATCATCGTTTCCGCAATGAGGGCATGTACCCTTGACGAAGCGATCAGCGAGGAAACGTCCGCAGTCAGGGCAGTAAAGCTGCTCTGATTCCTTTTCCGTAATATAGCCGTTGTCATCACAGGCCTTGAATATCGCCTGTACAATCTCTGTCTGGAGCGGCGTAGATGTCCGTCCGAAATAATCGAAATCGATATCGAACCAGCGATAGATAGCCTT
>CASFMA010000040.1 GCA_949295675.1 uncultured Spirochaetales bacterium
GCTTGAGATGGAAGCTATCAGAAAAGGCGTAGAGGTAATGGGAAGGGTTGCTGATGGCCTTATGAAGAATCCTGCCAAGGAGTTCGCTATCAGCTATGGCGACTTCCTTGCGATTGCAGAGGGGTTCAGCGCGAGCATCCATAACACCGAGGCTCTTCTCAAGATCATCGGCGATGCGGACGAGAAGGAGAAGGAATCTAAGGAAATCCTATCATTCATCAGTTCGCATCAAGATGGCTTCAAGGCTCTTATGCGGAGGTGCGGGATATGGTGAGTCATTCTTGTGGGCTATTCTCATCATCCTTATTCAAATCGACTTCAAAGATTCTTGCGGCAACCTTGAGCTGTGACAGGAATTTGTCTAATGTCTTTCCAGCACTTTCTGCTTCTTTTCTTGCCTCTGTGAATCCAGAAGCTGTGGTAGCCATATCGGCAGGAATTTTATTGAATGTATCATCGACAATAGATTCAATCGATGGCGTATGGAATCCCATTCTATCTGTGAGTGATTCAACAAGAACTCCCAAGAATTGTGCAATGTCGATTGCTGATGATAGATCTGGCAATCGCTTGTTAATGCGCCAGCTCAAGATTGTCGAATACTTCAACTCCGTCGCTTCTGACAAGTCCTTTAAGGTTTTCCCTTGGTTGGCAAGCAAAGTATCCACTCGATACCAAAAAGCATCCTTTCGCATATCAGCAAGGGCTTCTGCTTTTGTCATTTTTGCAATGGCTTCATCAATAGCATCCATAGCAATGATTCTATGGGATGTATTTGCAAATGTCAATCAAACTTGCTTGTTGCAATTTGCATTTACATATATTGCTTTTTGTAGTTTAATATCTATAATTGCAGATATAAATATGCAAATACAAATCAAAAGGAGAGCATATGAAGCTTGAGATATCAAACGAGGAGATCCTCGCTCCTATTGTCGAAGAGCTGAGGCAGGTAAGGGAGGAGAACAAGCTGATCATATCGCTCATCAGCAATCTCATCCTAGTATCCGGGAATAAGTCCGTATGGAAGATCTCCGATATCGCTAGGGTTATAGATGAGAGCTATGACACACTCCGGACAACCCACCGATACAAGCTTCCACGCTGCGGACAGTCGGCTTATCCAAATGGACCGGCAAGATGGCCTGTCGATGAGGTGCTTGAATGGCTGGCAAAGCCTGAATCGGAGCAGAAGGCAGCCTATAACGAGCATGTCCGCCAGTGCTTCAGGGAAGAGGCAAGGAAAAGGAAGAAGAAAGCCGTCAACTGAGTACGAGTCAGAAGACGGCGCGAGTGTAAGAGCTACATCTCATGAATGATCATATCACATCATCCATGTGCATGTCTCAAAGGAGAGTGTATGAGCTACACGTTCAAAGACTATGGGAACAGGGAAGCCTGGGAGAATGCCAGGGATCCGTTCTCGCCCGATGGCATCCAGGGCATCGGGACATCGGAGGTCGCAAATGCCTGCGGCCACGGCTACGGCACGCCGCTGGAGCTATGGGAGACGAAGACAGGGCTGAGGGAGCCATTCAGAGGCAACGAGGCATCAGAGAGGGGCAAGCGCAATGAGCCCTCAATCCGCGCATGGTTCGCTATGAATTTCAAACAGTTCAGGATTAACTACTCCGAATTCGGGGTTTATATCTCTGATGAATTGCCACTGTTCACTACCCTTGATGGTGAATTGGAAGCTGTGGAGGATTGCGATTTCCCTGTGCTTCATGGCGTTACTGGCCAGCAGTGCTTCCTTCATCTGAAGAAGGGCATGAAGGGAATCCTTGAGATAAAGGACACAGAGCCGCAGACGGAGGATGGATACATCAGATGGAATGCCGTGCCAGTGCCGTATCAGTACCAGGTTGCAGGTCAGAACATATGCCGTGGCGGAGTCTTCACGATACTCGTCTCACATATCACAGGACCGTATGCCCATGGCATGGATCCTATATTCCTTGGAGAGACAGGCGAGTGCCGGATATACGGCTTCGATATGCCTGCTGACCTTGCGTCCGTCCAGGCTGATATCAGGTCTCAGCTTCCATCCTTCTGGGAGAGCATCAGAGAGAAGAGGAATCCGGGAATGAGCTTATATGACAGCGAGAGCGAATCCCTTGTCACATTCAATCCAAGGGTGAAGGTCGGCGAGATACTGGCAGATTTCGAGGAGGCGAAGGAAGGCGTCATCAGATACGCCTCACGTTTCGAGGGGCTTGTGTTCTCTGATGATCAGCTTTCCGATGCGAAGAAAGCAAGGGCAGAGCTCAACGGCTACATCGACTCGATCAAGAAGATGCGCATCTCAGTGAAGAAGGAATGGATGGGGCCGCTTGATCTCTACTACAGGCTCTCGGATGAGCTTATAGCGGAGGTCGAGAAGGTACGCGACCCGATATCCGCCCAGATCACGGAGGCCGAGGATAAGAGGAAGGCTGAGAAGAAGGAGAGGTGCGACGGGCTCTGGAAGATAAAGCTCGATGCACTCAAGGCAGAGGATGCGGCAACATATCAGGCCTTAAGCATAATGGGGCTGAAGGATGATCCAGCATGGCTGAATGCCTCTGTGTCCATCAAGAAGGTCGGGGCGGCGATGGATGCGCAGATAGCCAAGGTCAGGGATGATCTCTCGACGATAAAGGCTCTCTGCTCAGGCGATGCCGATATGCACTCTGCGCTTATGCAGGAGTATTTAGCCGCCGGTGATATCAACTCGGCCATCAGGGCAAAGGACAGGATCATCGAAGCCAGGAAGATAGCGGCAGGGGACGGACCCGAATCATTCCCGGACGAGACTCCATGGGATGGCCCTGCAGCAGAGGCGGAGCATGAAGTGCAGGCGGAAGAAGAGCTTGCAGAAGTGTCGGCTGAGGCCAAGGCGATAAGCATCACGATCAGATTCACGCATACGGACATGGAGGCCTTCAGAGGGCTTCTTGGATACATGAAGGACCACGGCTTTGCATACGAGCTCGTGGAATAGAGGAGGAAAGGAAATGACAGAACAGACAGCAGCGCTCACGACGGTGCAGAAGGTAGACAGGGAGCTCAGCAAGGAGAGCGTATCATCAAGGCTCATGGCGTTGATGCCAGAAAGGAAGGCAGCGCGCTTCAAGAGCACGCTCCTGCAGATAGTCGCTAACAACAGGGATCTGCAGAAATGCTCGGCGCCATCGATAGTCGGTGCGGCAGTCCAGGCAGCGCAGCTTGGGCTTGATATCTCGCCGTCTTTCGGCTTTGCGGCGATAGTCCCTTACAACAACACGGTGAAGAAGGTCGTTGATGGCCGCTATGTCGAGACGAAGGTGATGACTGCGACATTCCAGGTGATGGTGAATGGCTGGACTCAGCTTGCGATAAGGAGCGGGCAGTACGCGAAGATCAACGTCACGCCGATATATGCAGACGAGCTTGAGGGTATGGATATCCTCTTCTCCGAGCCGATACTCAAGACCCCTCCTGAGAACGGATACAGGGCAAGGGGACAGAAGGACATGATCATCGGATACCTTGCGGCATACAGGCTCAAGTCAGGAGCGGAGAAATCCATCTATTGGTCAATCCGAGACATCGAGGTGTTCGCCAGGACGTATTCCAAGAGCTACAAGCGCAAGCATCCACTTCCGATACCCGACGGCTGGAAACCGGATCTTTTTTCGACAGGCATAGGCTGGGAGGCTGGATGGGATGCGATGGCAAGGAAGACGCTTCTCAAGCAGCTTCTGAGGAAATGGGGACCGCTCTCAACGGAGATGGAGGATGCCCTTGAGTCGGATCAGGCAAGCTTTGACGACAGCCTGGGCGGATTCGCATATGTGGACGGCATTGACAATGAGACTGGCCGTGATACCCTCAGCGCTCCCGAAGATGAGGATATGCCATCGGCAGAGGTTGAGGATGAAGGGCATGAGACGTCCATCGGTGATGACGAGGCCTCTGTGAAGGCCCTTTTCAGGTAGGAGACAGGATGGAGGTCATCAGCTTCGGAAGGAGCAGGATTGATGAGGAGCGAGACAGGAGGCTTGATATCATTCTTGCCTTCTGCCGCTCGAAGAAGCGCTGCAGGAGGGAGGGAAGGAGATGTCCGCTTCTTCCTCTATGCGGCTCAAGGCCTCTCGGTGACGGGATAACAAGCTTCACCGATGAGGAGATAGGGGAAGCCCTGAGGCTGATAGCCTCCGATGCAGGGAAAGGAAATGAATGATATGACGCCACAGGAAATATACGAAGCTCATAAGGAGAAAGCCAGGAAGGGCAAGAGGCTCTGGTGGCTGAAGCTTCCGAAGGACTTCTTCTCCACAAACAACGTGATCAAGAAGATGCGGAAGCTCCCTGGGGGAGATACATATGTCGTTGTGACTCTGAAGATCCTTCTGCTGGCACTGGATCATGACTTCCGGATCTATTACGAGGGCGTTGAGGATACATTCGTCAAGGATATCTCACTGACGCTTGATGAGACGGAAGAATCGGTTGCAGGAGCGCTGAAGGTGCTTATCCAGCAGGGCTGGCTGGTCCAGGAGGATGAGGAGACTCTCTACTCCCTGAAGTCTGAGGAAATGGCTGGATCTGAGGGGGAGAGTGCAAGTCGAATGAGAACTAAAAGATTGAATGATAAGAAAATAGTCTCTCTGCCTTCGTCACAATGTGCGCACAATGTGCATTTGTGTGACGAAAATGTAACGCTAGAGAAGAGAAG
>CASFMA010000041.1 GCA_949295675.1 uncultured Spirochaetales bacterium
TACGGGCTTTCATCAGATATCCTCAACCTCCTTATCTGAGCTGAAATCAAACTCAAACTCAGCTGGTGGTTTATCGAACCAATCGGTCTTCCCTGCCCTGAAGCGGCGTATGTAATATCTGACAGTATCGCGTTTCAGGCCCGTAGCCTTGACCGTCTTCTTATATCCATACCCCATCTTATAACACTCATAAACTTCCATTCTCTTCTCGAACGGAATCTTATAGGTAATATTTCTGGACATGGCAAGCTCCTCTGCACTCCCTAAGTGCTATTGAGTAATTTACCCTCCCCCGTGCAGGTATGTAAATCCCCCCCCCCCACGAATTTAAGAGATTATGAAAGAAGCATAAGACAGGGGGGGGGTAATATACATTTCACCAATGCTGTTTTAGCATCTGTATCGAAGTCATATCATTCAAGGAGGATTTACATGAAGAAGACTTTGATTATCTTGCTCAGCATTGCTGTGCTTTTCGGCTTTGCGGCATGTGACAACACGACACCTTCAAATAACGAAGAGAATGTTGTGCTTAGCTTGAACTTTGCAGATGATTCATGGAAGGACTACATCAAAGATGCTTCAGATTATTCCACAGTCGAAGTAACAGACGGGGTTCTTTCTTTGAAAGCAGCAAGTGCTTATTTTGGATACGACAATGAAAGCACTAACTATCTGCCTACAGAAGAAAAGAGCTATGAGCTTTCATACTCGCTGACTGTGGCTATGCCTGCGGATGGAACAGAATCTCTGAAGTTTTCCAATCCACTCGGATCTGGTGGCATCGGAAAGACTCTTGTCCTGACACTGGATGGTGCTGCTAATACAATCACAGCTACAGAAGCTACATCAAACTCAAGTGAATTCAATAATCTTGGTACTGCCTATACTGTTGAAGATGATTCAGTGCAGGTGACAGTAGATGTACTTTATGAATATGTAAGTGAGAATCTATACAGTGTCACATTGTCCGTAGCATATGATAATAATGATCCAATTTCTGCTGAGCCTGTAGAGGGAAATGCTGCTGGGACAAAGAGAATTTCCTGGAGCTTCTATGGTGCAGATAATGATGGAACAATGGCTACAGCAACTCTTGATAGCTTCACCATTTCAGAGATTCTAGCTTAAGTATCTAACCAATCACAATCTATTGTTCTGAAGGTCACCGTGAATGCGGTGGCCTTCTTCATCAATGTATATTGATCACTGAATGTATTTATGCAGAAGATATCCCCAGGCTGCAGCTGCCTGGGGATGTGATCAGATCCTGCCCATCGCCTTCAGGATCTTCTCCGGTGTGATTGGCCATGTGCGCACCCAGACGCCTACAGCATCAGCTATCGCCATAGCTATGGCAGGAGCTGCGCCATTGCAGGCTATCTCAGATATCGACTTCGCACCGAACGGCCCATACTGATCGTTTATGTCAATCAATACTGACTTGAAATCATCTGGAGCTTCTTGGATCATCGGCACGCAGTAATCAGTGAATGTCGTCGTGATGCACTTTCCATTGCGGTCAAGCACAAGATCCTCATACAGCGTATGGCCAATGCTCTTCATGACAGCGCCATACATCTGGCAGAGCGCAAGCTCAGGATTTATAGGAGTTCCTGCATCCTGAAGAGCATAGAACTTCTGCACCTTTATCTCCCCTGTCCTTGTGTTCACTGCCACCTGTGCGAAGTGCGCTCCATAAGGAACCGCGAAGTTAGGAGTCGTGAAAGAGCCTGTACCTATGAGCTGTCCCCTTCCTGTGCCGGATGTCGCCGTATGTGAAAGCTCTGCAAAGGAAAGCCTCGCGCCATCTTTCGAGACAACAGTGCCAGGATACTCGATATCAAGATCAGCCTCGCTCCTGCCGAGCTGAAGCGCTGCCTCTGCGATGATCTTCTTCCGGAGATCCTTCGCAGCATTAAGGGAGGCGTTGCCTGAGAAGTATGTGCCTGATGACGCGTATGCACCTGTATCGAACATGCAGGAATCGGTATCACCTGACACTACCGAGATATTCTCCATCGGAACCTTCAGGACCTCAGCCGCCATCTTAGCGGAGATGGTATCAAGGCCAGTGCCGAGATCAGCTCCTCCGGAAAGCACCAGAAGCGTGCCGTCTGTCATGAGCTTGACCTGGGCATTTGAATGATCAAGGCCAGGAAGACCTGAGCCCTGCTGTATCATCGCAAAGCCCTTCCCTATCTTCCACTCTGGATCCTCGGACACCTCCTTGCGGCCCCATCCGATCATCTCCGCACCTTTGTCCAGAGCCTCGCGCAAGCCGCATGAGCCTACAGGGACGACAGCACCTTCACGTCCTTCTCCAAGGCCTTTCAGGATTTCAAGCATATAGCCTTCTTCCACTATATTCTTCCTAGCCATCTCCAGAGGATCCACGCCAAGCTTCATCGCAAGCTCGCCCATCGCACTGATTATCGCGAAGTAGCCTTTCGGCGCGCCATATCCCTGATAAGCGCCTGTCGGAGGTATATTTGTGTAATACGTCAGAAGATCGTAGTACATATTCTCTACACGGAATATCGGGAGTGTCTTCGATGAAGCGTTCATCGGAACTGTGAGGCAGTGGTTGCCATATGGGCCTGTATTGGCTCTCACATCCATGTAGATTGCCGTTATCGTGCCATCCTTCTTACCGCCCATCTTCACGCGGATGCGCATCGGATGGCGTGTGGAGTTGGCGTAGAACTCCTCTGCCCTCGTGTTGCGGTAGTATATGGAATGGCCAGTCTTCCATACCGCATAGCCAAGAAGATCCTCGACAAGGATATCCTGCTTGGAGCCATAGCCACCGCCTACACGTTCTTTTATGACATGGACCTTGTTCTCAGGTATCTGGCAGATCCTCGATACTATCCGTCTGACATGGTAAGGAACCTGCGTAGAGCAATTGAGGACGAGACGGCCGCCTTCTATACGTCCATAGCATACATGCGGCTCAAGCGGAGTGCACTGAGGCTGCGATGTCTGGTAAGTCGAATCCACGACAGCATCAGCTTCAGCAAATCCCTTCTCGATATCGCCGATACCGCCATGAGCGCCGGCGGCAATGTTATGCCTTATGTCACCGTGAAGTGGAAACTGATAGATGACCTTGTCCTCATCAGGATCTGCGCTCCTATTGTACTCATCAAGATCATCAGGAGCGCCTGACACATACTCGACAATGCCGTTATGGACAAGAGGCGCGTTATCAGCCATGGCCTCTTCCACTGTGAACACAGGCTCGATAGGATCATAAACGACATCTATCAAAGCGGCAGCCTTCTCTGCGCATTCCCTGTTCCTGGCGACGATGGCGGCTACACGGTCGCCTACATGCCTGACCTTGCGGTTAAACAGTTTCCTGTCATATGGCGAAGGTTCAGGATTCCCCTGGCCAGCCTGCATGTAGTAGACATCAGGGCAGCTGAATGCCGTTATGATATCCACGACACCTTCCACCTCCAATGCCTTCGAGACATCTATGCTCCTGATATAAGCATGGGCAAAGGGAGAGCGAAGGACATAAAGGATATCGGAATTCGGCTCAACCCTATCCTCGACGAAAAGCCTCTCCCCGGACACGAGCGCCTTGCCGTCTATCTTCGGGACAGGCTTACCGACTATATCGAGCTCGCTTCTGAATGATGGGGAGACAGGCGTGACGTAATGTCCTGTATTCCTTTTCTCCTGGACAAGCCTGACTGCAAGGTAGTAGTGCTCATAGCCGGCATCCCTGATGAATATGCCCGAAAGAGCT
>CASFMA010000042.1 GCA_949295675.1 uncultured Spirochaetales bacterium
TTCAAGTGTCCCTATATTGCTACCCTTTCCCCGGGCTGCATCGAGATCAACGACATGGAGCGAGGAAAGGCCTCCATCCTCGAACATACGGGCAACAGCTGCGGGATCCGATGCATAGCTCTTCCTGGTTGAGAAATCACCGCCGGAAAGCCTTACAGCCGTACCGTCCATAAGATCTATCGCAGGTATTACCTTCATATCTCCTCCAGAAAGCTTCTGAGAATCCTCTCGCCGACATCCCCGCTCTTCTCAGGATGGAACTGCACTCCATGGAAATTATCCTTTGAAAGCGATGCAGAAAACGAAAGCCCATCATACTCAGTGATAGCCGATGAATAGCAGGATGCAGGGACATAGTAGGAATGAACAAAGTAGACATACTCTCCAGGAGATACATGACTGAAAAGCGGTCCGGACAGCTTCTCCAGGTTGTTCCATCCCATGTGCGGTATCTTGTATCCTCTGCCGCCTGGGAAGAGCGTCACCCGCTCAGGGAATATCCCGAGGCATCCTGTATCGCCCTCATCGGAAGCAGAGCACATCAGCTGCATGCCAAGACATATCCCGAGAAAAGGCCGGGTAAGATTCCTTATCACCTCATCCAGTCCATGCTCCCTCAAATACCGCATAGCGCTCGAAGCCTCACCTACACCGGGGAAGATCACGTGGTCTGCGCTCTTTATCGTCGCAGGATCATCGGTAAGGACAGCATCCTTGCCAAGGCGGGAAAGCGCATTCATCACTGAAAGCACATTGCCTGCGCTGTAGCGTATGACCGCAATCATAGCACCCCCTTCGTGCTGGCTACACGGCTGTCTCCTGGGATACGCCTCACGGCCTTCCTCATCGCTCTGGCAAATGCTTTGAAAAGAGCCTCTGCAGTATGGTGGCTGTCTCCTCCCTTCCTTGCAGAAAGATAGAGATTGCACTTTGCCTCAGCCGCGAACGAGCGGAAGAAATGGCGGATAAGCTCTGATGGGAAATCACCGATCATCGGCAAGGAGAACTCAGCATCGAAGATGAACTCTGGGCGCCCAGAGAAATCTATTGCCGCAGTTGCTACCGTATCATCCATCATGACAATCTCACTGCCATAGCGCTCTATGCCCCGCTTATCGCCAAGCGCTTTCAGGACAGCGCTCCCCAGGGCAAGGGCCGTATCCTCCACAGTATGGTGGAAATCAACATCAAGATCGCCTTTGACAGAACCGGAAGCATCAAAGCGCGAATGCCTGACAACCTGGTCCATCATATGATCAAAGAAACCTATTCCCGTTATAATCTTTCCGACCCCGGTACCATCTATATCTATTGATATATCTATATCTGTCTCCAGAGTCTTCCGGGAGACGGATGCCTTCCTGTGTGCAAGGCTTTTATCATCAACAAGATAAGCTGCTATATCGAGCCAGTCGGATGTGTGCATGACAACCGTCGAAGCCAGATCCTCAGGCACCTCAACCTCAGGGCCATTGAGAAGAAATCCCCTACAGCCCATATTCCGGGCAAGCATCATATCGGTTATCCTGTCGCCAATCACGAATGACTTCGACATA
>CASFMA010000043.1 GCA_949295675.1 uncultured Spirochaetales bacterium
TTCAGATGCGTCTCCCATTATATCCGACATCAGTATAGGCAGCTGCGGAAGGTCTTCCAGGAAGAGAGTCTCCTTCTCAGCAGCGATCGCTTGTTCCGTGGTCCTTCGTATTGCGCTGTTTACATCAAGCAGTGCCTGATAAGACCCTATCTTCTCCGTAAGCCTGCTTTCCTCCTTTCCAAGCAGCGCAAGGAATGATTCGACGTCCATGCTCTCCTTCGACTGCTTTATCTCCTGTATCGAGAATCCTAGATCCCGCAGAGTAAGGATCGCATCTAGCTCATTCAGCTGGTTTGCCGAGTAATATCTATATCCGTTTTCCTTCCTTACCGCCGGAGCGAACAATCCTATCTTATCGTAGAACAGCAATGTGTCCTTCCTGATGGCGAAGAATGACGCGACCTGCTGGGGTGTGTAGTATACGGATCTTGCTTTCATGTGTTTATTATACCCATTGACTATGGAGTAGCTCCATAGTTTTGAATCATCTCTATGCGTGATGAAAAGAACTTCTTCCTGACAACCGAACCTGTAAAGCTGTTCTTCCGTACAGCCATCCCCGGAGCTGTCGGGATGATGGCCTCGAATATATATTTCTCAGTTGAGATGCTGCTGATAGGCAAGCTTGTCGGTGAGACTGCGTTTGCCGCCGGAAACCTTGCGCTTCCGCTGCTTCTGATTGCATATGCCGTTGCGGATATGGTTGCTGTCGGCTCATCTATCGGGATTGCCATAAAGCTTGGGGAAGGAAAGAGAGAGGAGGCAGATAGGCTCTTCACCGCAGCCATATTCATCGCTGTCGTGCTCAGCATCCTGGCTGGCATTGTCCTCGTCATTGCCTCGCCGCACCTTTTCAGGCTTATGGGAGCTGATGGAAGCCTGCTTTCCGATGCGATGGCATATATAACCGTTTATGCTCTCTTCATTCCCTTCACCGCCCTTGTCTTCGTGCTTGATAACTATCTCCGCATATGCGGCTGGGTGAGGTTCTCGATGGTCATCAACATAGTGATGGCTCTCCTCTGCCTCTTCTTTGAGTTCCTGTTCCTGTATGTATTCGACAAGGGGATAGGTTATGCTGCGCTTGGCACAAGCCTTGGGATGTCTATCACGTGCATCATCTGCATTATACCGTTCATGCGGGGGAAGATGGCTTTGCGGTTCGTGAGGCTCCGTATTACCGGAGTCATCCTTCATGATATCTTCCGGCAGGGCCTTCCAAGCTTCCTGAACAATACATCAGGACGCATCACATCAATACTCATGAACAGCCTTCTCCTGCATCTTGGGGGAAATATAGCTGTATCGATATATGGGGTCTTCATGAATATGGATGGGATCATCGTTCCCTGCATGTATGGAATCTTCGACTCGCTGCAGCCTGCGATAGGCTATAACTGGGGAGCAGGCAGGAAGGATAGGGTGAAAAGCATAACTTCCTGCTGCGTTATTGCCCTTGCTGCCATATGCCTTGCCTTTACAGCGCTCCTCATGCTCTTTCCGAGCAGGATATTCTCTCTTTTCCTGAACAGCGCTGGGAATATGCCGATGGCGATACATGCAATACGCGTGATGGGCCTTATGTATCTCGTGCGCTGGATAAGTTATGCCTGCCAGTCATTTTCTTCAGCGATCGGAAGCAACACAGAGGCAACGCTCATCTCGATATGCAGCGCCCTGGTATTTCCTCTTGCGATGATGGCCGCGCTCCGGCCGCTTGGCCTTGATGGTGTATGGCTAGTGGTGCCCGCAGCGGCTTTCCTCACATCGCTTCTGGCTCTCGCTGTCTACCGCATCAGGCTGCGAAGGATGCTGATATAGGAAAGGCCCGCTTGTTCAGTGCGGGCCCTAGAGCGGAATCCATCAGATCAGTCGTATGTGCGTATATCGCCGAACACGAGGCGGCTTGACTGCCTGTCAAGGAAGATCGTGCATTCCGTCCTCCTCCTTATTGAAGAACATGGGGATGCTGGCGAGATATCATCAAAAATACATGATGCCACAGCCTTTGCCTTCCTCTGGTCAGGACATGCGCAGATGATGATGCGTGATGAGAGGATTTCGTGGACAGACATGGTGATCGCCTTCTCCGGGACATCATCGATCGTATCGAACCAGCCTTCGCTTACCTGCTGCCTCTTTGACCTTCTCTCCAGATTGACGACGATATAAGGATCCGTGGCATCGAAGTCAGCCGGAGGATCATTGAATGCGAGGTGCCCGTTCTCCCCGATGCAGATGAATGCGACATCTATCGGGTTCTCGTTCATCAGCGCATTCATCTCCTTGAGTGTCTTCCTGTAGTCCTTGCTCCTTGAAATTGGGTGAAAGCTTCCTATCTGGGGTATGAAGTCAAGGAAATTTTCCTTCAGGAACGTCTCGGATGATGCTTTGTGCCCATCAGGTATGCCGATGAACTCATCTAGCAGGAACACGTTGACCTTGCTCCAGTCTATATCCAGGCCTCTGAGTGACTTGAGCATCTCCAGCTGGCTTGTTCCTGTCACGAACGCTACATTGGCTCTTCCTTTCTTCAGGATGGTGGATTTTATATGATGACGGCCGAGTATGGCGGCTTGCGTCCCAAGTTCCATTTTGTTTTCGCAGATTGTTATCCTCATAAGATAGCTCCCTTGATGATTATTACTGAAAGTAGGGTATAGAGTAAAGAAGGCAGCCGGAGCAGGTCTGAGGCATCTCTTGCTTGGGTATTTCCCTGTCTTACCATGCTGCCATGCAGTCCATATCGGATGCTGGTTGAAATTGCTGCATAAGAGGCTTATCGCAGGGGTGTGATCGTTGTCCGGGCAGATGGAAATCCGTTCATGTGAAGGATGACAAGACTGTGCGCAGAGCAGCTGTTGTCTCAATTTCTGCTTTACATTCATCAATGCGTGTTGCAATATATTAGTATATCACTAAAGCGAGGAGAGAGAATCCACATGCAGATGACACTTAGATGGTTCGGTGACAAATATGACTCAGTCAAGCTCTGGCAGATCAGGCAGATACCAGGCGTTACGGGAGTCATCACTACTTTGTATGATATCCCGGCAGGCGAGGTATGGCCTCTTGAGAGGATTGAGGCCCTGCAGAAAGAGGTAAGGGATGCAGGCCTTGAGATTGCAGGCATCGAGAGCGTGAATATACATGATGATATCAAGATCGGAAAGCCATCTCGCGACAAGTATATCGAGAACTACATCATAACACTTGAGAATCTTGCAAAGTGCGGCATCAAGCTGGTCTGCTATAACTTCATGCCGGTGTTCGACTGGACCCGTACGGATCTTGCGAAGAAGAGAGCGGATGGCTCAACTGTCCTTGCATATGACCAGAAAGTCGTAGACTCTATCGATCCACAGAAGTTCTTTGACCAGACCAATGACAATTCAAATGGATTCGTCATGCCAGGATGGGAGCCGGAAAGGCTCAGCCATGTCAAGGAGCTTTTCGAGGCTTATGCCGAAGTGACTGAGGATAAGCTGTTCGACAACCTTGTCTATTTCCTCAAGGCTATACAGCCTGTATGCGAGAAGCATGGCATCAAGATGGCTATACATCCAGATGATCCGGCCTGGCCTGTGTTCAATCTTCCTCGCATCATAACAAGCAAGGAGAAGATCCTGAAGGTGATGAAGGCTGTCGATTCCCCGTTCAATGGCCTGACATTCTGCGCAGGTTCATTCGGAACGAATCCGAAGAACGATCTTCCTGGGATCATCAGGGCGCTTCCTGGCCGTGTGCATTTCGCTCATGTGAGGAATCTCCATCACTATGCACCAGGTCTTTTCGAGGAAGCTGCACATCTCTCTTCGGACGGTTCCTTTGACATGTACGAGATCGTCAGGGCCCTTTATGAGACAGGCTTTGATGGGCCGATCCGCCCGGATCATGGAAGGATGATATGGGAAGAGGTAGCGATGCCTGGCTATGGCCTCTATGACAGGGCTCTTGGTGCTGAATATATCCTTGGGCTTTGGGAAGCGATCGAGAAGAGCGAAGAGAGGCTTGGGAAATGAGAAGGACTTCAAGCGAGACGATCTATGATACGCTCAAGGATGAGATAATCTTCCTCAGGCGCAAGCCTGGCGAGGAAATTGATCAGGATGAGATTTCAAAGCGTTTCGATGTTTCCCGTTCTCCTGTCCGTGATGCCCTGATGCGCCTCAGGTCAGATGCGCTTGTGGTCATGAGGCCGCAGCGCGGATGCTGGGTATCGAGAATAGATCTTGGGCGTGTCGATGATGAGTGCTTCTTCCGCCTTGCGCTTGAGAAATCGGTAATAGAGCGTTACAGGACATTCATGAAGCCTTCAGACATCACAAGGCTGGAGTATTTCATAGCATTGCAGAAGGAAGCGATGGAAGCCTGCGATACGGTTGGATTCTACAATGCTGATGATGACATGCACGCGATCTTCTTCGAGGCGACCGGGCTGATGAGGATATGGCAGCTCATCCTTCGCGAGACAGGCAACCACCGCCGTGTCAGGATCCTTTCGATGGGATCGCGCGATGTGCTTCAGAAGAATATCAACCAGCATGAAGAGCTTATGGAAGCGCTGAAGAAGAAGGATTTCACCCTTGCGGTGACGCTTGAGACTGAACACCTTTCAAAGCTCAAGTATGAGACAGATGTGATCGTTGAATCGCATCCTGAATACTTTATCAATAGGACGGATGAGGAATGAAGCTTAGCAACAAGGGCCTTGTGAGCCCTGAGTGGAAGGAGAAAGGATACAAGCTTTTCGATTATGACCGTGAAGCTTTGGCAAAGAACACCCATGACAATCCTATCTGGGTTCATTTCGGAGCAGGCAATATCTTCAGGGGCTTCCCTGCAAGGCTGCAGCAGATGATTGTCGAGAAGGGGCTTTCGGACAAGGGCATAGTCGTAGGCGAAGGCTTTGACAGCGAGATCATCACCGACATCTACCGCAAATACGACAATCTTACCCTGCTTGTCACGCTCAATGCAGATGGCTCGATCGACAAGGAAGTCGTGGGGACTGTGACTGAGGCGTACAGCTGTGCATATGGCGATGACTGGAACCGCTTCGTGGAGGTTTTCGAGAATCCTTCGCTTCAGATGGTTTCGTTCACCATCACGGAAAAAGGCTATGCCCTCAAGAATCCGGCAGGGGAGTATTTCCCGGGCTATGTCGAGGATTTCAGGAACGGCCCCGGAAAGGGAAGCATGTTCCTGTCCCGCCTTTGCGAGCTCATGCTTTATAGATACAGGAAGGGAGCGTATCCAATCGCTCTTGTATCTATGGATAACTGTTCGCATAACGGGGAGAAGATACAGGCTGCGATGACAGCCATTGCCCATGAATGGGTAAGCAATGGCCTCGTCGAGAAGGGATTTGAGGATTACATGACATCATCTTCCGTGGCATATCCTTGGTCAATGATCGACAAGATCACGCCTCGCCCTGACCCGTCTGTTGCAGAGATGCTCAGGAAGGATGGCTATGAGGATACAGATGTCGTTGTCACGTCAAAGCATACGTATATCGCATCATTCGTGAATGCTGAGGAGTGCGAATACCTTGTGATTGAGGACACATTCCCCAATGGAAGACCTCCTCTTGAAGAGGCTGGAGTGTACTTCACTGATCGCGAGACTGTGAACAAGGTCGAGAAGATGAAGGTGTGCACATGCCTCAATCCTCTCCATACAGCGCTGGCCGTATTCGGCTGCCTGCTTGGCTATACCCTCATATCCGCGGAGATGAAGGACAAGGACCTTCCACGTCTTGTCAGGCGCATAGGTTATGACGAAGGGCTTCCTGTCGTTGTCAATCCCGGGATCATAGATCCAAGGAAATTCATCGATGAGGTCGTGGGCATCCGCATCCCGAATCCTTTCATGCCAGATACTCCGCAGCGCATCGCGACAGATACATCCCAGAAGCTCTCCATACGCTTCGGCGAGACGATAAAGGCATATATTGCAGATCCAGCTCTCTCAGTGAAGGATCTGAAGTGCATTCCTCTCGTGTTTGCCGGATGGCTGAGATATGTCATGGGCGTAGATGATGAGGGCAAGGCTTTCGAGCCATCTTCCGATCCTCTTCTCTCCTATGCCCAGGATGCGGTGAAAGGCATCACGCTCGGCTATGAGGGAGATCTTGGCCAGCTGAAGGAGATTCTCTCAAACCAGAAGATCTTCGGCGTGGATCTTTATGAAGCTGGACTTGCTGATCTCGTTCTTGACTATTTCAGGTCAATGATCTCCGGTCCAGGGGCTGTAAGGGCGACAATCGAGAAAGTCCTGGGTTGATATGCGTCCTGATGCAAGGATATACACGAAAGTAACGAATATCCTGTACCTTGTAATCGGCACCATGCTCTCCGCTACAGCTGGTGCCGTGTTCTACACCCCTGCAAGGATAACAGGCGGCGGCGCTACAGGTATAGGAACTATATTCTACTATCTTTTCGGGCTGGATCAGGGAAATGTCATGCTTTTCGTGAACATTCCTCTGGTCCTTTTCGGGATGAAAGTATTTGGATGGAAGTACGGCATAAGGACGCTCATCGGCTCTGTGATGCTCTCGGTATGGACGACTATCATCGGCAAGATGACTGGTTATCAGGGGCTGCTGGATTACAGCGACAACATAAATGTCCTCCTCTCTGCGCTCTTTGGCGGTGTGCTTATGGGCATGGGGATAGGGCTAACGATGAAGAGCGGCAGCAATACAGGAGGCACCGATATAATCTCGCAGGTAGTATCGCACTATTTCCCTGTCAGGATCGGCACTGTAAGCTTCTCTGTGAACGCTATAGTCGTATCATGCGGCGGAATCTTCCTCGGCCTTCAGCCTATGATGTTTGCGATCATAGCGATGTATCTGTCGTCACAGCTGACAAACTATGTGCTCCTTGGCTTCGGCACAAACCTCGCCAAGGCTGTATATATACTCTCTGATGATCACATCCCTGATATATCGCAGCGTGTGATAACAGAGCTTCACAGAGGCGGCACGGTGCTTCAGGGAACAGGCATCTATACAGATAAAGCCCACTCGCTCCTTATAGTCATAGTACCGAACAACCAGCTGAACTATCTGATGAAGATAATAAGCGTCGAGGATCCTACAGCATTCGTATTCGTCACGGAGGCATATGAAGTCCTCGGCCGTGGCTTTGTATCGCTGAAGAAGATAGCTGACAAGGAGTGACACGATAGCTGCTGATGGCAAAAGTCAGCAGCTTTTTGCTTTTAAGGCAGATATAACCCCATACCTTGCCAAAGGTTACAAAACACTGGGCAAAATCAACAATAAAAA
>CASFMA010000044.1 GCA_949295675.1 uncultured Spirochaetales bacterium
AAGGAGGCTGGTGATGCTGAAGATAAAAGGAAGGCACGTGCCTATTCATAAGATAGTCTTCACTGTGATTCTGTTCTTCATAGGAATCACGATGCTTGCCCCTCTTGCCTGGATGATATCAACATCATTCAAGCCTGAGAATGAGGTCTTCGAGTTCCCTATCAGGTGGATACCGAAGGAGAATGTCGGCTTCGAGAACTATAGGGAAGTGTGGGGCCCGATGTATAACTTCGGGATGTACTACTGGAACAGCATAAAGATAACGGTAGTATCCACGATATTCCAGATACTGATCTCAGCACTCGGCGCTTATGGCTTTACGAAGGTCAGGTGGAAGCACCGCGACAAGATATTCCTGCTGTACCTTGCGTCGATGATGATACCGCCGCAGGTCATGATAACATCACGCTTCGTGATACTGCAGAAGATGGGTCTTTACAATACACATCTCGGCATAATACTCATGACGATGGTCAGCACATACGGCCTGTTCCTGCTGCGCCAGGCGATGCTGGGCGTGCCTGATTCTCTCTGTGAATCTGCGAAGATAGACGGGGCGGGCCACACAAGGACATTCTTCCAGATAGTACTTCCCCTGATAGTCCCGTCCATAGCTACGCTTTCAGTGCTCAAGTTCGTCTGGACATGGAATGATTACCAGACACCGCTCATCTTCCTCTCAAGGCGCGCCCTCTTCACGATCCAGCTCGGGATGAAGGTCTTCGCTTCTGAGTCGGGCAGCATCTACTCGCTGATGATGGCAGCCGCGGTGTCAGCGACGGTGCCTCTGATAATAGTGTTCCTGTGCGGGCAGAAATATATAATCGACGGAATCGCCACAGGCGCCGTCAAAGGTTAAGTTAGGTTGAAGATAATTCAGCGTATATATACAAAAGGAGGAAAGAGGATGAAGAGAAGATTATTTATCTTGGTGCTTTCTATTTGCGTGCTGCTGATGCCTGTCGTTGCTGGAGGAACCAGCGAGAAGTCATCTGCTGATGGCGGCAAGACAGTCATACGCTTCGTAAGCTGGCAGACGAACCATGCAGCGGCAAACGAGAAGGTCGCGGAGGCCTATGAGGCCCTGCATCCAGATGTCGATGTGCAGTTCGAGTATATCGGTGATATGAACAGCACGGACTACATGACCACTGTTGATATCATGATAATGGGCGGAGAGCCGATGGATATCGTAATGACATCAAGCTTCCCGAACCATGCACAGCGCGCTGACTCGGGCGCATACATCAACCTTGATCCGTATTTCGAGGCGGAAGGCACGACATTCGAGGATTCATACAACTCGACATTCCGCGTGAACGGAGGTGTGTACGGAATAGCCGGTGAGATGAAATACAACCTTGTGCTTATAAACAAGGATGCCCTTGATGCGGCAGGTCTTCCTGTTCCGCCGCTTGACTGGACATGGGATGACTATAAGGAGTATGCGGCAGCCCTCACACATGGCGAAGGCGCTTCAAAGGTATATGGATCGTTCTTCTACTCATGGGGCAACCAGAACCTTCTCGGCGTCGGCGGAGCAAAGAGGGGAACGAACTACTTCAAGGATGATCATAGCCCTATTTTCGACGATCCTGCATTCGTTGATTTCCTGCAGTACAGGAAAGAGCTTGAGGATGCCGGGATATCGACACCGCTTGCTGATGTCAAGGCTCTCAACATGAACTACCGTGACCAGTTCTTCCGCGGACAGATAATAATGCTCCCGATGGGCACATTCATGCTCAGCGACATAGGCAATGAGAAGTACTCTCCTGATTTCGTGACGACATTCGCACGTATTCCTATGTGGAACAGCGATGATCCTCATTACAACGTGGCAGACGGTACATTCTTCTCGATTCCTAGGACATCAGAGCACCCGGAGGCAGCTTATGATTTCCTCAGGTTCTGGACCACGGAAGGTGTCGCAATAAAGGGTATGTTCATATCCAACGAGAAGGGCGCTGACAGGATGGAGAGCGTCAATGCCATAATCAGCGGCTTTGAGGACAAGGTCGACGTTGAGGCCCTTGCCGCCATCATGGGTGATCCAGAGTGGGTTGAGAGCTATCCTGACTACTGTCCTTCATTCCAGATGGAGATAGATTCTGCCCTTACGGAGGAGACAGATCTGTATCTCCTTGGCTCGCAGTCGCTCGATGATACCATAACCAAGCTTATGGACAGGAGCAATGCGATAATAGCAGAATATGCAGAATGACAAAGACAGGCCCGCTTGATTGCGGGCCTTCTCTGAGGTATGGCATGGGTGTATCTATATTGGATGTCGCAGCAAGGGCAGGGGTCTCGAAAAGCACTGTATCAAGAGTCCTCAATGGGGGCTCGGTAAGCGAGAAGTCACGGGCTAAGGTGCATAAGGCTCTCAAGGAGCTTTCCTTCTCTCCGAACGCGTTCGCTACAGCGCTCCGCGGAAAGCAGTTCAGGACTATCGGTGTCGTGATCGATGATTTCCGGATGCTCCGGCAGCGCATGCACATCTTCCATCGGATCGCTGGGATGTTCTCGTATCTCACCGGCGAGGGATACTCCCTTCTCATGATCAATGCTGTCCTCCCTGATGGCTCGGTCTCCCTTTCCGAAGCCATAAATCAGCTTGATATCAAAGCTGTTTCCGGCCTTATATTCCCAGGCAACCTCAGCAGCATCGGCAAATCAGATGTCATCCTTTCCAGACGTGAGATCGTCTATACAGGGGAGTCCCTTTCCGATGAGAGAGGCTTCCGTGTGTACATGGGCAACTATGATTACAGCATGAAGCTTTACAGGTATCTCTTCGAGAACGGGCACAGGAACGTGCTCACCGTCTTCTCTCTAGTCGGCTCAGATACAAAGGAACGCAGGATGAGGGCATATGCAGAGTGCGCGGATGAGTATGGCGCAGCTGTATCGGAGAAGGCTTTCTTCTACACAGATGACTTTTCCGGATCGATTCTCTCAGATATCTACGACGCTTTCATGTCAGATGACTTCACCGCGATCTTCGTCGATGATCTTACGCTTGGGCATCTTCTCATGGAGTACTTCAATGGGAAAGGGCTTAAGAATCCTGACGACTATTCGCTTGTAGCGATAGAGCGTGAAGATGACATACCTGAGCAAGCCATAACGACAGTCGCTCTCCATGACTATTCATATGGAGAGGAATGCGCCAGGCTTATGATCAGGGTCCTTTCAGATGAAAGCCTCACCAAGGAAGATGTGTTCATCCCGTTTGAGCTCAATATCAGGACATCTGTCAGGGATATCAGAGCGTAAGGGCAAACTCCTTCACTGTCTCCAGTACTGAATTGAACGCCTCTTCGTTTCCCTCTGGTGTTCCCACTCCAAGGAACTTGTATTCGATTCCGAGATAATCAGCCATCTCCTTGAACTGGTCCCTGAGCAGTTCATATTCCCTGTCATCAGGATCTGCCTCTCCGTTCATTATCACGGCAAGCTTCTTTCCTTTCCATTCAGAGCCCTTGATGGCATACAGCCTGTCCACTGCGAGCTTTATCGTTCCTGTCATCTGCCACCAGTATACAGGGGATATGAGTATCAAGGCATCTGACTGCCTGATTCTGCCGAGGACTTCCTGCATATCATCATCCTGGAAGCATCTGCCGTCACCTTTTCCCTTGCAGTAGCCGCACGCGATGCAGGGCTTTATGGCAAGGTCCCTTGCGTATATGACATCACCGCCTGCCGTCTCCCTGACTTTTTCCGCTATCCTGTCTGAATATCTGCCCTTCCTCGGGCTTCCTGCGATTATCGTGTTCATGAATACCTCCAATGAAGATGATAGAGTCACTTCCCCTGAAATGGAAGTGGGTTGCTGCACCTTACCTTATGTCCGCTGAGATCAAGCCAGCTGATGCTCCCTCCGCATGCTCTCCGGCAGTGCCCGCCATATGCGCATCCGCCAGCGATTGCTTTGCCAGCAGGTTCTTCATCAATTGTATGGAAGCGGCCATCTGGAGCTTTCATGAACTTGCTGCATCTTATCAGCGCGGCTGTATATGGGTGCAGGGGATTGCCAAGCACTTCAGCTGCCTTTCCTTCCTCAACAGTCTCTCCCGCGTGCATTACTACTATATAGTCAGCATATCTTCCTGCAATTGAGATATCATGCGTTATGATGAGCATGGAGCCATCCTTCCTTCTTGAGGACAGCAGCATCTCCATCACAGATGATGCGTTCCTGCTGTCAAGCGAGGCTGTGAGCTCATCAGCGATGAGAAGCTTCGGTGAGAGCGATGCTGCCATCATCAGCACGGCCCTCATCTGCATCCCTCCGGACAGCTCGAAAGGGTAGAGCCTCCCTTTTCCCTCCAGGCCGAATGCCTTGAGCATATTGCCCGCATCTGCCGTCTTAACGATCCGTCTCAGCTGCTTCTCTATTCTGTATACTGGATTGAGCGAGGCTGAGGCATCCTGGAAGACATATGCTATTCCTTTGCCTCTTATGCCTGCTATATTGCGCTCCGTCACGTCCTCGCCGCAGAACCTGATAGAGCCGGAGCGTACAGCCCGTTCCGGAAGTATTCCTGCTATTGCTTTTGCTGTAAGTGTCTTTCCGCTGCCTGATCCGCCGATAAGCGCTGTCACGCTTCCTTCCGGGATGGAGAAGGTAGAAGACCTTACGGCTTCCTCTCCATCTATGGCTATCTTGATGTCATTCAGTTCTAAGAGCATTGCATTGTCGGGCAAGGCGGATTTGAACCGCCGACCCCAAGTCCCCCAGACTTGTACGCTAACCCCTGCGCTATTGCCCGAAATCTGCATGGGAGGTTAGCATAATAGCAGTGACATGTCAAACAGCATGATAGGAAAGTACACAAAAGCTATAAATTGTGGCAATTTTGCAAATGTATGATTTATTTTATGCACCATATAGAGATGCCTCTTCCTTCCCATCATGATGCCCGGATATCCGTTCCTTGACACAAACCATGGAAGGTGCTAACTAGGGTGTTGACGGAGCGTAGGCTATGCAGAGTTCGGTGATTGATGAGATTCTCAGCGTCGAGGATGATGCTGGAAAAATAGTAGATGATGCGAGGGCTGAGGCAAGGAAGATCGTCAGCGAGGCCCACGAGAAAGCGGCAAGGATCGTCTCTTCGTCTGTAGAGGCCGTGAAAGCGCGCTCCAGGTCTGAGCTTGCCGAAGCTGAGGCGCTTCTTCAGAAGGATCTGGCAGATTACGAAGAGGAACGCCGGAGGATAGAGAGCGGAGAGCATAAGATGGATCCCGAGGCAAAGGAGCGTGCGGTCAGCCGTGTCATTGACAGGATCCTGACTGTTGGGGAGTAAGCTTTGAGCAGAGTATCAGATTACGCATTCATAAATGCAAAGCTTCGTGCCCGGATAGGTATAATGCGGTCTTCTCATCTTATAGATGAGATGATAAAGGCGCCATCTCTTGCTGAGGCTGTATCGAAGCTTGAGGGAACCAGGTTCCAGCACATAGCTGAAGTCTACAGGGCGACTGGCGACCTTCAGCAGGCTGAGCTTTCGATGGTTGAGCAGGAGATAGCTTCATATCGTGAGATCGCGGGATATCTGCCGGAGCACTCGGCCAGGTTCCTTACAGTGCTTCTGGAGAAGGTTGAGATGGATAATCTCAAGAATGCTCTCAGGCTCTGGTATTCCGATGTTGTCAGGCATCATATGATAAGCTTCCGCTCCGCATATGTCTGCCGTGCCATAATAGTCCACAGGATCGACTATGACAGGATAATGAACGCCGAGAGCTATCAGGAGATGTCCAGGGCTTTCACGGGAACCCCATATGAGGAAGTCTTCTCCAGGTTCTCCCTGGACAGGCTCACAGAGAAAGGCCTTTTCCCATTGGAGATCGCGCTTGATCATCTGTGGTTCTCTCATCTTGCAGAGGCCTTGACGCATCTGAGGGGAGAGGACAGGAAGCTTGCAGATGAGATATACAGCGTCGATGTCGATCTCAAGAACATACTGATGCTCACACGCTACAGCTACTATTTCCATCTCTCTCCTGATGAGCTCAGGTCGGTGCTGATACCGATGGGGTATATCGCAAGGGAAGCTGATAAGCGCAGGGCTCTTGAGAGCGATGATCCTGTAGCTGTCATAAAGGGTATAGTCGAGGGACACTATCCTCAGATAAGCGAGGAGATCGCCAATATAAGGCGTACAGCTGATGATCTGACCGTTGCAGCCGAGAATGCTGACCAGATTCTGCGCATAGAGGCATATCTGGCCGAGAGGAGGAAGAAGGAGTATCTGAAGCTCCTTGGCGGGCGCCCATTCTCGATAGGTGTCGTGCTTGCTTATTTCTTCCTCTGCAAGAACGAGGACAGCATGGTATCAGCAGTGTTGTCTGCCAAGAACTATAAATGGAATGAAGAGAGAACCAGGGAGGCGTTGGGATTATGAGCATGTTCACTGAGAAGATGCGTATGCTGACCGCTGTCGTCATGGACAACGACAGGGAAAAGGTCGTGAAGGCTCTTCTTGAGAAAGGGGTAATGGAGTTTGTCCATATAGGCACGCTTCCTGCTGAGAAGATGCAGAAGCTCTCAGCTCATGCTTCTACAATTCCCCGCGCGGCTCTCACTGATATGCGCGTGAGGATAGAGACGCTGATGAAGGAAGGCGGAATCGCCCTTCCTGATCTTGAGAAGACAGGGATTGATGACCTGCCTGTCCTCGATATGGAGTCCTCGCGCCGCGCCCTTGACCGTCTCTCAGGCTCACTCGATACGATAAGAGGGCAGCAGAGGGAGATAAACCAGAAGATCAATTTCTACAGGGAGATCATAAGATACAGCAAGGAGAAGGATGATGATTACCTTGACCTTCGTGTCGGCAATACGAGCCACGGGGAGAGCAAGGACCTGCTTGCGCGTCTCGAGGCTATCGGGGGTGTCTTCCTTTTCTCATCAAAGCCGTTGGTGTCGCTCACGCTGAGGCGCGACAGCTCCAGGGTGACCGATGTCATGGATAAGTTCGGATGGACAGAGTCCACTGATGCAGATGCCCAGAAAGGGGCCATGGCAGAGGCAATAGGCGAGGCAGATGCCAGGATAGGGAAGCTCGAGGATGAGCTCAGGACGCTTTCCGATGAAGCCAGGAAAAGGATCAGGGACAAAGGCGAGGACCTCAGGTCCCTCTGGATAAACGTGCGTGTCAATGAGCTTTGCGAGCATGTTGAGTCATATTTCTCGTACACGAAGAATACGACGCTCTTCTCAGGCTGGGTCCCAGCTGAGGAGACCGATGTGATATCAAAGACGATATATGATGCCACGGGCGGGAAGTGCATAATCGAATGGACCAATGCCGACCAGGTCGCTCCTGAGGATGTGCCTGTGTCGATGACGAGCCCGAAGATACTCAGGCCGTTCAAGCGCATGGTAGATAACTACAGCACCCCTGAATACGGCTCGATCAATCCTACGCCTTTCACTGCGATTGCTTATCTGTGCATGTTCGCCCTGATGTTCGCCGATCTTGGGCAGGGCTTTGTCCTTCTTCTTGTCGGAATCATCGGGACTATCATCTATAAGAAGAATCCATTGATGAAGGATGGCCTCATATCCCGCTATCTCTGCAATCTTCTTCTCTATCTCGGACCAGCTTCGATGATAGGCGGCATACTCTTCGGTTCATGCTTCGGCCGCCCTGTATTCCCGGCTCTCTGGTTCGACTACGAGGCTGTGGTGGCTGGTGAGCCTGTTGCAGGCCTTGTGCAGAGTGTCTATGACATCCTCGGCATAACGATCAAGTTCGGCATATGCGTCATATACCTTGGCCTGATCCTCAACTGGATCAACCTCGTGAGGAAGAGACGCTTCTTCGAGCTTGTTTTCGACAAGAACGGGCTTGTAGGCGGCGTAGTATATACGATAGGCATATGGTTCGCCTATGGCTTCGTGGGTTCCGGATACAAGGAGTTCCCATCAGCGCCATGGTTCATGCCTGTGCTTCTCTCCTGCCTTCTGCTTGTCCTGGTCAAGGGTCCTCTTGGCTATTTCATCGGACGCAGACAGGGAAAGCACAAGGAGAGCATAGGGCGAGTCGCCATAGATACCATCATGGATTTTGTCGTGGAGGTCCTGGAGCTTTTCTCAGGCTTCCTTTCCAACACACTTTCATTCATGCGTGTTGCAGGGCTTGGTATAGCTCACGCATCGCTTATGTCTGCTTTCTATCAGATGGCAGCGATGCCTGACAATGCCATTGCCTCTGTCGCAATCGCGATAATCGGGAATATCCTCGTAATAGTCCTTGAAGGGCTTTCTGCCGGAATCCAGTCCCTCAGGCTCAACTATTATGAGTTCTTCACTAAGTATTTTACCGGTCACGGCATTGCCTTCGAGCCAGTGGGGCTGAAGAGCAGGATCGTGTCCGATTGATAGGAGGGTCATAATGACCGCATACGCACTCAGGAGAAAGATTACTCTTTCGATCGTTTTCACATTCATCATCCTCGCTGCTACGGCTTTTATGTTCACGCCGACTCTCTCAGCGGCTGCTGAAGGGATCATGGAGGGCAACCATGATGTAGCTTGGGTATGTCTGGCTGCGGCTCTCGCATTCGGTTTCGGTGCCATCGGAGCTGGCATGGCTATCTCAAACGTAGGATCTGCGGCAATGGGAGCTATCTCTGAGAAACCTGAGATCGCGACTAACGCCCTCATCTTCATAGCTCTTGCTGAAGGCCTTGTCGTGTTCGGCTTCATCACAGCCCTCATGATCCTTGGAAAGGTATGACATGGAGTATTTCGTCATAGGCGACGAAGACACTGTTCTCGGATTCTCCCTGGTGGGGGTCTCCGGAATAGCGGCCTCATCTTCCGATGAGGTCAAGGCTGCATGGGACAAAGCCCTTGAAGACAAGGCTCATGGAGTCATCATCATCACCCAGGATGCGGCAGACCGCATCAGGGAAACCGTTGACAGATACCTCTTTTCGGAAAGTTTTCCGCTGGTTGTCGAGATTCCGGCAAGGGGAGGCGGAAAGAGCCCCGATCTGAGGGAGCTTGTCAACCAGGCCATAGGAGTCTCTATATGAACAGCAGCAACCCGCTTGTTTCGGGCATCATCTCTGATGCAAGGCAGAAAGCTGATGAAATACTGAGCGCAGCAAGGAACGAGGCTGCGGCGATCATTGCGGAAGCTGAGGAGAAGGCGAGGAAAGGCGAGGAAGCCGAGAAGCGTTCCCTTGATATACGCCTTGAGCAGATCAGCCTCCGCAAGGAGAGCGCCAGGAAGAGCATGGACAGGCTCTCGGAGCTCAGGTCCCTTGATTCTGCATACAACGAGGTGATGGAAGAGGTCTCCAGCCGTCTTGAAAGCGAGATCAGGACACCAGGATTCAGGGCTGTGCTTATATCATGGATCGCTGAGGCCGCAATAGGATTGGACAAGAAGGAAGCGAAGGTGTCCTTCTCTGACAAGACGCCTGTCACTGCCGACATGCTGAGCGAGGCTGAGGCTGAGGTTAAGCGCCTTACCGGATCAGAGGTCAGGCTTGTCGAGGATCCTGCGAGGCTTATCAGCGGCGGTGTCTGTGTTTCCAGCATGGATGGAAAGGTTTCTTACAATAACCAGCTTGATGTACGCATGAGACGCTTCCAGAGGGACATCAAGAGGATAATTCAGGAAGAAAATGCAAGAGAGAATAGTAGGTAGAGTAAAGCGCGTCAACGGTCCTGTCCTTACCGCAAAGGGTATAGGCGACGCTAAGATGATGGAGCTGGTCCATGTGTCTGAGCTCAGGATCGTCGGCGAGATAGTCAAGCTTAATGGCGATGAGGCTACCATCCAGGTATATGAGGATGCGACAGGGATCGCTCCCGGCGATAATATCTATGGGTCGGGAATGAGCCTTTCCGCGGAGCTTGGACCAGGGCTTATCGGCAATATTTACGATGGAATCCAGAGGCCTTTGGAGGAGCTCCGGACCTTGAGCGGTGATTTCATATCAAAAGGAATCGCCGCACCGGCAGTCGATCATGACAAGCTCTGGCATTTTGTCCCGTCTGTGGCTGTGGGCGACAAGGTAGGACGCGGCACGATAATCGGGACGGTCCAGGAGACGGAGAGGGTCGAGCACCGCATAATGATCCCTCCAGCATTCCCAGATGAGATGACTGTTGTGAATATGGTGGCAGAAGGCGACTACAAGGTGGATGACCAGCTGGCAATAGTCTCTGACGGAAAGGGCCGTACCGAGATCGTCACAATGGTGCAGCACTGGCCTATAAGGGTTCCGCGCCCTGTTGCCGACCATATGGATCTCGGCACTCCGCTTGTGACTGGCCTTCGTGTCATAGATACCTTGTTCCCGCTCTCGAAAGGCGGCACTGTTGCGATCCCTGGAGGATTCGGGACAGGCAAGACCATGACGCAGCACTCCATAGCCCAGTGGTGCGATGCCGATATAATCGTCTATATCGGATGCGGAGAGCGCGGAAATGAGATGACAGATGTTCTCAGGGAGTTCCCGCACCTCATCGATCCCCGCACAGGCCTTTCGCTGATGCAGAGGACTATACTCATCGCGAATACGTCAAATATGCCTGTATCTGCGCGTGAGGCATCAATATATACCGGAATAACGATGGCCGAGTACTATCGTGACATGGGATACAGCGTTGCCATAATGGCTGACAGCACATCTCGCTGGGCGGAGGCTCTCAGGGAGCTTTCCGGAAGAATGGAGGAGATGCCTGCTGAAGAGGGCTTCCCAGCTTATCTTCCTACGCGCATAGCCCAGTTCTATGAGCGCGCAGGGCATATGAAGACGCTTTCCGGGAATGAAGGATCTGTATCGGTCATCGGTGCGGTATCGCCTCCGGGAGGAGACTTCTCCGAGCCTGTCACGCAGCATACAAAGAGATTCGTCAGGGCGTTCTGGGGGCTTGACAGGTCCCTTGCATCTGCCCGTCACTATCCTGCGATCTCATGGACTGAGAGCTATTCGGAGTATGTCGATGAGGTAAAGGCCTGGTGGAACGGGCAGAGCCAGGATAAGTGGTTCGATAACAGGAAGCGCATAATGGAGCTTCTTCAGAAGGAAGTGAGGCTTCAGCAGATAGTGAAGCTTGTAGGCCCTGACGCCCTTCCTGATTCGCAGAACTTCATCCTTGAGGTATGCTCGCTTTTTAAGACCGCATTCCTTCAGCAGAATGCGTTCGATGAGATCGACCGCTACTGTTCCATCGACAAGCAGGTCAAGATGCTTTCCATCATCCTGCGCTATTACGATCTTGGCGCTGATGCCATTGCCAAGGGCGTTCCTCTCGTGAAGATAAGGCGCATGCAGGTCGTGCAGGACATAGCGAGGATGCGTTTCAACGTATCGAACGACAGTGCCGATGATATTGATAAGATAGAGCTTAAGCTTGAGAGATCGATGATGCAGCTAGGGAGCCTTTATGATGAACAGTGATGATAGATTGCTAAAGGAGAGCGACAAGGCTCTCCTGAGGGGCCGGCAGTATGCAGGTGCTTCCCGCATTGATGGCCCTCTGGTGTATATGAGGAACACCCATCCTGTAGGATATGGTGAGCTTGTTGAGATAATCGCTCCAGATGGTTCCATAAGAAGCGGACAGGTCCTGGATACATCGGATGATGCTGTATGCGTGCAGTGCTTTGAGGGTACTGATGGGCTTTCCCTTCCAGGGACACGCATGCACTTCCTGGGTGAGCCTCTGACCCTTGGCGTCACGGATAAGATGCTCGGACGTGTCATGAACGGGCTTGGAAAGAGCCGTGATGGCGCAGAGCTTCCATCCTCTGCCGATGAGCGCGATGTGAACGGTGTCGCGATGAATCCGACAGCACGTGAGTATCCGCGCGATTTCATACAGACTGGAATATCCGTGATCGATGGTATGATGACGCTCATACAGGGGCAGAAGCTTCCTATCTTCAGCGGGAACGGCATGGATCACAACCAGCTGGCCGCACAGATCGTCAGGCAGGCAAAGGTACGCGGCGGAAAGAGCGATTTCGCGATTGTATTTGCCGCCATGGGTGTCAAGTACGATGTCGCGAAGTACTTCATCGACTCGTTCGAGGAGACAGGTGTCCTTGACAATGTCGCGATGTTCCTTTCCCTTGCGGATGATCCGTCTCTGGAGAGGACGATAACGCCGAAGACTGCCCTTACCCTTGCTGAGCATCTGGCTTTCGACAAGGGCAAGCAGGTTCTTGTCATCATGACCGATATGACGAACTACTGCGAGTCGCTTCGTGAGATCTCTACGCAGAGGGGAGAGATACCTTCCAGGAAAGGCTATCCTGGATATATGTATTCCAGCCTTGCGGAGATCTATGAGAGATCAGGAAAGCTCATGGGGCGTCCTGGCTCCATCACACAGCTGCCGATACTCACGATGCCTAATGATGATATATCACATCCGATACCGGACCTCACAGGGTATATCACGGAGGGGCAGATAGTATTCGACCGCGATATGCACGGGCGTGGCATCTATCCGCCGATCAATGCTCTCTCGTCGCTCTCCCGTCTCATGAAGGATGGCATCGGAGAGGGGATGACCCGTGATGATCATCCGCATCTGTCAAACCAGCTTTTCGCATCGTATTCAAAAGTGCAGGAAGTAAGGAACCTGGCATCTGTCATCGGTGAGGAGGAGCTGACGGAGCTTGACCATAAGTATATGGAATTCGGCGAGTTCTTCGAGAAGAAGTTCGTTTCCCAGGGATTTGATGAGGATCGTTCTATCGAAGAGACTCTGGACAGAGGATGGGAAGCTCTCTCTATCCTTCCGGCTGAGGAACTTCAGCGTCTTACGGAAGAGGAGATCGCGGCTCATTACAGGGGTTAGAAGTGAACACGACGATTGCGCCTACCAGAAGCAATCTTATGAGGATCAAGGACGAGCTTTCGTTCGCCCGCACCGGATATGACCTTCTCGATCAGAAGAGGTCGATACTTGTCTCCGAGCTGCTTACCCTCGTCGACCAGGCCGTGGACTACCAGAACAGGGTCGAGAGGGAGCTCGAAGAGGCGGAGGACGCTCTTGAGAATGCTATAATGCACATGGGACGGCTGAAGGTCGCGAACCTTGCGGGAGCGGTGAATATCTCATCATCGATAACCCTTGGGGGCAGGAAGGTCATGGGCGTTGAGCTGCCGACTGTGTCCACGGAGTTTGTCGGTTCCGGCCCGTTCTTCTCACCGGAGGGGACGAGCATGCTCTCAGAAGTCGCTGTCGACAAGTTCCGCGATGCTTTGTCGATGATGGGCAGGATGGCGGAGCTCAAGGTCTCGATAATGAGGCTTTCCAGGGAAGTGAAGAAGACCATAAGGAAAGTCAATTCGCTTGAGAAGCTTGTCATCCCGGACCGTGTAGAGACTGTCAAGTATCTTTCTTCACGGATAGAAGAGGCCGAGCGCGAGAACTTCGTGCTTATGAAAGCTGTAAAGGATATGATGGAAAGAGGAAAGGAGGGAGTTCGATGAAGGTGCCTTTTAAGCATATGCTGGTTTATCTTGACGGCAGTGAAGGCTCCATCAACGCGTTGATGTATGCTATTCTGCTGGCCAAGTCCACAGGTGCGGCCTTGGATGCGATGTATGTCGTCAACACGAAGGCTATAGGGGATCTTGTTAAGTCAAGGATATTCATCGATCAGGAACGCAAGGAATTCCTTTCGGATCTTGAGAAGGATGCCAAGCGTCATCTCAGGCATGCCGAGCGCCTTGCAGCCAGCAAGGATCTTGAGATCGGTTCTGTGACGAAGGAAGGCTCTCCGCATCATGTGGTGCTTGATTATATAAAGAGCCAGGGGGTGGATCTCCTCGTCCTTGGCTCCGTGAATGTCATCAGGTCCAGGCGTGATGAGCTTACCAGTGAGAATGACCGCATGCTGCGGACATCCCCTTGCCCTGTCCTTGTCGTTAGGGACCAGGATGATATCTGGGCAGAGTTTGAGGAGGTATGATATGGCACTGTTGGATTCTATCAGCAAGAACCTGATCAAGGTTCCTCTTTCTTCAATGGATAAGGACGGGATCATCAGGGAGCTTGTATCGGTCTATGCTTCTGAGGAAGGGCTTTCTGAGGCTAAGGAGAAGGAGATAGTCTCCATAGTCGAGGAACGTGAGCAGCTCGGCTCAACCGCTATGGAGAATGGCCTTGCTATCCCGCATGCGAAGATCGATGGCCTTGACAAGGTGGCTGTTGTGATCGGCATTTCAAGGCTGCCTGTCCAGTTCGGCTCTCCGGACGGGAAGGGAACCAGCGTGTTCTTCCTTGTCCTGGCTCCGCCTGACAATCCTTCTGAGCATATTCAGATACTCTCATCGATTGCAAAGGCATGCTCCTCCCAGCTTTTCATGAGGATGCTGCTTTCATCCAAGACAAAGGATGATGTTTATAACCTTTTCTTCGAATGATATGACGGCACCGGATCAGGTGCCGTTTCCGATACCCGCTGCCTCCCATCTTCCTGTCCTGTATTCCCTGTAGGATATCAGCCAGTTCGCAATCCATCCGATCGGGACGGCATACCAGACGAATGCTATGCCGAAGCGAGGAGCGAATATCATTGCAACCAGCACGCGTATTGTCAGGTTCACAAGGTTCGCTATGGTGAATGCCTTCATGTCACCTGCACCCCTCAGGATTCCGTCCGTTGACATCTTGAAGCCGATGAATATGAAGAAAAGCGCGATGAACGCAAGGTAGTCAACGCCTGTACCCAGTGCTTCCTCTGATATCCCTTCGCCTATGAAGAGCATTATGAATCCTTCCTTGAACGATTCCACCGTCAGAAGAAGCAGCGCCGCCATGACCGTGACTATCGCGAGAGCTGACCTGTATCCGCGACGCACCCTTTCCTTGCTTCCGGCTCCCAGGTTCTGGGCCGTGAATGATGATATGGCTGTTCCGATGCCGTTCATGAATACCACGCATATTGATTCGATCCTCATTCCCGCAGAGTAGCCCGCAAGCGCCTCTGTCCCGAAGCTGTTGACTACACTCTGCACCAGCATCATGCCTATTGATACTGTCGATTGCTGGAGAATGGAAGGAATGGCTATGCGCACCATCTGCCTGAGCTCGGAGAGGCTGAACAGGCCGCATCTTTCCTTTGTCAGCTTGCTTACGGTCCTCATCAGGACCATGAGCGAAAGGATTGCGGACAGACCTTGGGCGATGAGTGTCGCCCAGGCTGCTCCCTTTACGCCCATTCCGAGCGATATGACGCAGAAAAGGTCAAGAACGACGTTCAGGATCGATGAGAAGATGAGGAAGGCGAGAGGGACTGTTGATTTCCCAAGCGCATTGAACATCGATGACAGGACATTGTACATGAAGAGGAATGGCAGACCCAGGAAGTATATCCCAAGATAATCTGCTGCCATGCCGAGTATGTCTGTGGGAGTGTTGAGGGCAGCCATTATCCAGCGGCTCATCGCCAGTCCGGCAATGCCAAGCGTAATGCTTACTGTCAGGAAGGATATGAGAGCTGTATATATTGCTCTTTTCATCTTCGCGTATTCACCAGCACCGAAGTATCTGCTTACGATGACAGATGCACCCACGCCGCCTCCTATCGCTACGCATATGAAGATATTCGTGAGCGAATATGATGCTCCTACGGCAGCAAGGGCAGAAGACGAGACGAAACGCCCGACTATAGCCGTGTCAGCCATCGTATACAGCTGCTGGAACAAATTCCCGAGTATCATGGGGACAGCCAGGATGATCAAGGCCTTCCATGGCCTGTATGTAAGAAGATAAGTGCTCTGCATGGCGTAGGTAAGGATATGCACCTGCGAAACGACAGTCAACTTGCATTTCTCCAGCATTTTCATAGCCAATGCTGATCCATGAAAAAATAAGCAAAAAAATTTTCACGAAATAACTTCATGCTCTGCAAGGAGATGTTTGGGAAGATGAGAAAAAAGGCGAAAAAAAAGGCGGAAAGGGGTTTACAAGGAGGGCGGAAGAGTGCAGAATACAGCCTCGGTGCTGGTAAGCGGCAGACGCCGCGGCGCCGGTTCTTTGGATCTTGAGCGAAGGGGAAGAGAGAGAGTA
>CASFMA010000045.1 GCA_949295675.1 uncultured Spirochaetales bacterium
ATCCTCGGAAGGCAGTATAAGGCTGAAGAGGGAAAAGAGCTTACGGTTGACAGGCTGAACATGGAAGAGGGTTCAACCTACGAGATCGAGAAGGTTCTGGCTGTTGTGGATGGTGAGAACGCAAAGTTCGGTACTCCTTATGTTGAGGGTGCAAAGGTCACAGCCACAGTTGGTCCAGAGTTCAGAGGTGAGAAGATCAAGGTCTACAAGTTCCGCAGAAGAAAGGGTTACAGAAGGACCCAGGGACACAGGGAGACCTATACGACTATCACGGTCAACACGATCGTAGGCTAAGGAGGAAGAGAGATGGCACATAAGAAAGGTGGCGGATCTTCCCGCAATGGACGCGATTCGAACGCACAGCGCCTTGGCGTCAAGAGATTTGGTGGTCAGCTCGTAAAGGCTGGTGAGGTTATTGTCCGCCAGCGTGGAACAAAGATCCATCCGGGTCAGAACTGCGGATGCGGCAAGGACTATACGCTCTTTGCTCTCACAGCTGGAACAGTCAAGTTCCATGAGAGGAAGAACAGGAAGTACTGCTCAATCGTTCCAGTAGAGGCAGCTGCTGAGTAATACATGTTCGGCTTTTCAGACGAAACATATATTGATATAGCTTCCGGCAATGGAGGATCGGGTTGTGTATCCTTCCGCCGGGAGAAATTCGTCCCTAAAGGCGGTCCTGACGGTGGTGACGGGGGCCGCGGAGGGGACGTTGTTTTCGTTGTACGCGACAACCTCCGCACGCTCGGCCATCTGAAGCTCATAAGGAACTTCAGAGCAGAGAACGGAAGACCGGGGCAGGGGGCAAGGTGCGCTGGCAGGAAGGGAAACGATGTTGAGATTCCTGTTCCGCCAGGGACTGTCATAAGGAATGCGGAGACAGGCGAGGTAATAAAGGACCTCACAGGCTGTGATAGATTCGTATTCCTTGAAGGTGGCCGCGGAGGACTTGGCAACTGGCATTTCAGAACAGCTGTAAGGCAGACCCCGCGTTTTGCCCAGCCGGGCGAGAAAGGCCAGGAGATGCGTGTCGGCCTTGAGCTCCAGATCATTGCTGATATAGGGCTTGTGGGATTCCCGAACGCAGGCAAGTCATCGCTCATCAATCTCTTCACGAATGCAAGGTCTAAGGTCGCAGGTTACCCATTCACGACGAAGATTCCTGTACTCGGAGTACTCAGGGAAGGTGATCAGGATGTCGTCATCGCTGATATCCCTGGAATAATCGAGGGAGCATCGGAAGGTGCAGGGATGGGATATAAGTTCCTCAGGCATATATCGAGGACCAAAGGTCTCTGCTACATGGTGGATCTTTCCGATGATAACTACCTTGAGGCCTATGATATCCTGTCTTCGGAGCTTGCGAAGTACAGTACAGAGCTTGCAGGGAAGAAGAGGATACTTATCGGTACGAAGATCGATGAGGATGGAACAGAGGAACGCTTTGAGGAACTCTGCAGCAAGTACAGCGATATGACAGTTCTTCCGCTCTCGATCTACCGCGATGATCTCGTGGAGGCTGTGAAGCATGAGCTTCTTAAGCTCGCTCTTGCCGATGAGGAGGAGAAGGGCAGCGGATTCACTTCCCGCCCTGATAACGATGCCTATTACAGAGAAAGCGACGAGGAATAGGACTGCCATATTCGGAGGAACATTCGATCCTCCTCATATCGGGCACATGCATATATTCCATGAGGTCGCTGAGCTTACCCCCTTCGATGGTCTTCTTGTCATGCCTGCCAGGATTTCGAACTTCAAGCAGGGGACAGAGCCTGCATCATTTGCTGACAGAATCAGTATGGTAGGGCTTCTGGCAGAGGATTACAGGGCATCATACCCAGAGGATGATCTTTCCATAACGGTATCGGACTGGGAGGGTATGAGATCAGGGGTAAGCTATACATCCGATACGATACGGCATTTCTTCGATGAGCTTTCCTTCGATGGCAAGGTCGATTTCATCATCGGTGATGATCATCTCTCGAAGCTCAGCGGATGGCATGACTTCGGCTATCTTTCATCGCATGTCCGTTTCTGGTGCTTCACACGGGATGGTGAGGCCGTCAATGATACCGATGCCGAGGTTATATTCATGCATAGCAGCAAGGTTCATGCATCCAGTACGGAGATAAGGATGGGCGATAGCGATGGCATGCTGACACCGTCTGTCAGGAGGTATATCGATGAGCATAGGCTATACAGAGCTTGAGGCGAAGGTCAGGGCAATGATAAAGCCGAAGCGCTTCATCCACTCCGAAGG
>CASFMA010000046.1 GCA_949295675.1 uncultured Spirochaetales bacterium
CAGTACGAGAGGACCGAGGTGGACGGACCTCTGGTGTACCGGCTGTCGCGCCAGCGGCAAGACGCCGGGTAGCCACGTCCGGAAGGGATAACCGCTGAAAGCATCTAAGCGGGAAGCCCTCCCCGAGATTAGCCATCCCTGGCCCCTAGAGGGCCCGGAAGGAGCCAGCGAGACTAGCTGGTCGATAGGCCGGCGGTGCAAGCGCGGCAACGCGCTCAGCCGACCGGTACTAATGCTCCGAGAGGCTTGGCCATATTACCGTTTCCGTCCCGGAAGCGTCAGGAGGGCATGCACGCGCTGCGTTCCCATCCTGACTCCTGGTGGCCATAGCAGGGCGGCTACACCCGTTCCCATCCCGAACACGGAAGTGAAACGCCCCCGCGCCGATGGTACTGCGGCTTGTCCGTGGGAGAGTAGGTAGCTGCCAGGTTTTTTTTATGCACTTACCACCCCTCTTCGAGGGGTTTTTCTTTTTCTTGTTCTTTTGTTATCTTCTCAATATGAATATTGTTTTTGTGTGCCATGGGAATATATGCAGATCCCCAATTGCAGAGTATGTATTCAAAGACCTTGCCAGGAAGGACGGCAGCGATGCCTTGTACAGCATAAGCTCTGCAGGGGTCTCGTCGGAGGAGGAAGGCAATGATATCTACCCTCCGGCAAAGCAGGTGCTTCGCAGGCATGCTGTGCCGTTCTCGCAGCATCATGCGCATCGCATAACTGATAAGGAGTTCCATGATGCTGATATCGTCATAGCCTTGGACTCTTCAAATCTAAGGGCATTGCGAAGGCGTTTTGGCGATGACGGCAGGATCCACATGCTGCTTGGCAGGGATGTAGCGGATCCTTGGTATACAGATGATTTCGACACGGCTTTTTCGGATATAGAAAGTGGATGTATTTCACTTCTGATGGACACAAAAGCATCGTTTCCTGATATACTGAGCTAAAATCGATAAGGAGCAATAAAGTGGATATTCGCTATTCAACTGGCAAAGAGCCATTCAAGAGAATGACAACCGATGAACTCAGGGATGAGTTCCTTATCAAGGACATCTTCCGTCCTGATGATGTAACTGCAGTTTACTCTCATGTTGATAGGATCGTGACTATGGGAGCCATGCCTGTCAAGGAGACTATCTCGATTGATAAGAATATCGACACATGGAAGAATTTCGGAGTTACCTACCTTCTTGAGAGGAGAGAGCTTGGAGCTATCAACATCGGAGGAAAGGGTAAGGTAGAGGCTGATGGACAGGTATATGAGATGGATCATTTCGATGGCCTTTACATCCCGATGGGAACAAAGGTTGTGAAGTTCTCCTCTGATGATCCTGCAAATCCTGCAAAGTTCTATATGTGCACGACTCCTGCTCATCGCCCATATCCTGCGAAGCTTATTCCTCTGAAGGATGCTATCCACAAGCATCTCGGGTCACAGCTTACATCCAATGAAAGGACAATCAACCAGTACATCCATCCAGATGTGCTTGACACATGCCAGCTTTCAATGGGACTCACGCATCTTGAGCCAGGTTCTGTATGGAATACAATGCCTGCTCATACGCATGAGAGGAGAATGGAAGTCTACTTCTATTTTGATATCCCTGAGGATAATGTTGTGTTCCACTTCATGGGCGAGCCATCCGAGACAAGGCACATCGTCATGCACAATGATGAGGCTGTCATCAATCCTGCATGGTCAATCCATTCAGGCTGCGGCACATCCAACTACACATTCATCTGGGCTATGGCCGGTGAGAACCGCGCATACGATGATCAGGATGTCCTCAAGACAGACAAGGATCTCAGATAATCATCCTATCCATTCATTTCAGCTGTCATCTTCGGGTGACAGCTTTCTTTTTACATTGCAAAGTGTTGGTACAATCATCGTATATCTGATATAACTAAAGAGCTTCGGAGACTACTATGGAGATAAGACTGAGGAATCTGAAACGGAACTACGGCACGCTGCATGCTGTCGATGATGTCTCTTTGGATATTCCTTCCAATACGGTATATGGGATCATCGGGCGATCAGGGGCTGGAAAATCAACGCTGGTACGCCTTGTATCAATGCTTGAGAAACCCGATGTGGGTGAAGTCTACTACGACGATAAGCGTGTCGATAACCTGTCAAAGGAAGAGCTTATAAAGGAGAGAAGGAAAATCGGCATGATCTTCCAGAACTTCAATCTCTTCTCATCCAGGAATGCAGAGGATAATATCGCATATCCTATGGAGATATGCCATATGGACAAGGAGTACATAAGGCAGAGGACGGCAGAGCTGCTTGCCCTTGTCGGGCTTGAGGGCCGCGGAAAGGCCCCGATCTCCACGCTTTCAGGCGGACAGAAGCAGAGAGTCGCCATAGCCCGCGCTCTTGCTGTCAATCCATCGATACTGTTCTGCGATGAGGCCACAAGCGCATTGGATCCTCAGACGACAAGATCCATACTTGCACTTATCAAGGAGATACAGAAGAAGATGAATCTCACAGTCGTCATGATCACCCATCAGATGGAGGTCGTGCGTGATGCCTGTGACCGCGTGGCTGTCCTTGATTCAGGACATATAGTCGAAGAGGGTTTTGTCTCTGATATCTTCTCATCACCGAAGAGCGCAGTGACAAAGGATTTCCTCTCATCGCTCACCACGGTCAGGGATTCTGTCGTGCGCTGGTCAAAGGAAGGTGGGCACTATACTCTCCGGTTCAGGGGCTCAAAGACAGATGAGCCTATCATCTCAACAGTATCCAAGGCTACCGGCGCGATCTTCAATATAAGGGCAGCGGGAGTTCAGGCTGTTGATGGCGAGGAGCTTGGAATCATGATCACTGATATAGGCCCAGATGCGGAAACAGCAGCGAGAGCTGTCGTCATGCTCAGGGAAAATGGCGTCACGGTAGAGGAGGAATCATAATGCAGACGATGATTGATCTTGTATTGCAGTCAACATGGCAGACAGTTGTCATGGTATTCCTTTCTACGATCTTCTCCCTTGTGCTGGGCTTCCCTATAGGAGTGCTTCTGCATGTGACAGGCACTGAGGAACATGGCGGGATAATCCCTCTCCCTGTCTTCAGCAACATACTTTCAAGGATCGTCAATATACTTCGATCCTTCCCGTTCCTCATCCTCATGATCGTCCTGATGCCGCTTTCCCGCCTGATAATCGGTACAAGCATCGGGACAATGGCTACAGTGATCCCTCTTTCAATAGCGGCGGCACCTTTCGTGGCAAGGGTAATAGAGTCTGCCCTTAAGGAGGTCGATCCTGGCGTCGTGCAGGCGGCAAAGGCGATGGGTTCCTCAAACTGGCAGATAATCTATAAGGTCCTGATACCTGAGGCCTTGCCATCACTTGTGTCTGGAATCACACTCACCATCATAAACCTCATAGGATATTCGGCAATGGCCGGTGCTATAGGAGGCGGCGGACTTGGCGATCTGGCAATCAGGTATGGATATCAGAGATTCCGCCCGTCATATATGTTCGCGGCTGTGGTGATAATCATCGTCATGGTCGAGCTGATACAGCTCATAGGCGATAAGATAAGCGCTAAGCTTATATCTAAAAGATGACAAAGAAGCTCCTGCATGCTTGCTGCAGGAGTTTTTAATATTCTGGAATCTGCATCATTATTCCTTTCTTTGCAACGAGATAGGGATATGTTGATAAAATTTATGCAAAACAGCGTGATCAAACATTGCATAAAAATCCATCTTTGTGCATAATTAGGCCATCAAAAGAAAGGAGGACGCATTATGTTTACAGCAGCTATGATCGCTATGATGATGTCCTCTATGATGATGCCCGTCAGGGCATGATTACTTATTCTCTTACGACATGATTATTCTCGGTTGAAAAGTCCTAGGCGGACATCTTATTGACAGGTAATCCTGATACACAAATTTATGGAGATAGATATGAAAAAAGCAATTGCTTTGGTTTTGATTGTGCTTGTTGCAGCTTCATCTGCATTCGCAAATGGTTCAGCAGAGTCTGATTCCAACGTCCTCAAGGTAGGTGCTACACCTGATCCTCACGCAGCTCTTCTCAACCTTGTCGTTGATGATCTTGCAGCAGAGGGCATAGATCTTCAGGTCATTGAATTCACGGATTATGTTACACCTAATGAAGCTCTTGCCTCCGGTGAGCTTGATGCGAATTTCTATCAGCATCTTCCTTACCTTGAATCCTATAATGCTGAAAGGGGCTACAATCTCAAGAGCGCTGGCGGAATACACATCGAGCCTCTTGCTCTCTACAGCGAGAAGTATGACTCACTTGATGCAATCCCTGATGGTGCTACGATCGCTATCCCGAATGATCCTACGAACGAGGGAAGGGCTCTCCTGCTTCTGCAGAGCGCGGGATTCATCACTCTGAGCGATGACGCGGGCCTTGAGGCTATTCCTTCTGATATCGTGGATAATCCAAAGAACCTCAAGTTCACGGAGATTGAAGCTGCCTCGCTTCCAAGAGTCCTTGTTGATGTCGACGCTGCCGTCATCAATGGAAACTATGCGATTCCTGCAGGTCTCATCGCCACTCGTGACGGCCTCTATGTGGAAGGAGCTGACAGCCCATACGTGAACGTGATCGCTGTACAGGACGGAAGGGAGAATGATCCTGCGATCCAGGCTCTCGTATCAGCGCTTAAGAGCGATGAGGTCAGGGAGTATGTAGCAGAGCGCTATCCTAACGGAGAAGTGATCCTTGTGGACTGACGTATAGACGTCTTTGGCCGGGCTGCCTTTGCGGGCAGCCTTTTCTTATGCAGCCGTAAGGGGTATCATTGGGTAATGATACCTATAGAAATATTCATGATAGCGGCAGCGGGATTCTCCGCACTCTCTGTCGTTTTCCTTATAATACTTCTTGCCAGGAAGGATAGAGGTCGGGACGAGGCTTGCCGGCTTAAGGCAATGCAGGACCTTCAGGACCGACTGTCTGCATCGATGGATTCGTTTCGTTCATCCATAGAACAACGCCTTCAGGCCCTTGAGACTGCAATCTCCGATATAAACACATCCCAGCGCTCGCAGATGGCTCTTTTCTTCAAGGAGAACAGGGAGCTTAATGACAAGCTCGACAAGAGGCAGAAAGAAGGCACGGATTCAATATCATCGATCCTTTCCGAGATCAGGCGGGAGAATACCAAGACGATGGAGATTGTCATGAAGGAGACTTCATCGCTTACAGAGGAAGTCAGGAAAGGAATGGACAAGATCCGCGCGGAGAACTCCGAGCAGCTAGATAAGATGCGCGTCACAGTCGATGAGAAGCTGCAGAGCACGCTTGAGACGAGGATATCGAAATCATTCGAGCAGGTGACGAAGAACCTTGAAGCGCTTTACAAGAGCATTGGGGAGATGGATAAGCTTGCCGGCGATATCTCATCGCTGAACAAGATGTTCTCCAATGTGAAGGTGAGGGGCACATGGGGTGAGGTTCAGGCCGAGAACATACTGTCTGACCTTATGACGCCTGCCCAGTATGTGAAGAACTACTCGCCGAAGAAGGGCGGGCCGACTGTTGAGTTCGCCATAAAGCTTCCAGGCAGGAGCGGAGATGAGGAAATCTTCCTGCCGATCGATTCGAAATTCCCAAAGGAGGACTTCGTCAGATATTCGGAGGCTGTGGCTGCAGGTGATGAGCTTGTGATAAAGCAGTCGCTGAAGGATCTCCGTGCAAGGGTGATGTCCGAAGCCCGCGATATAAGGGATAAGTACATAGTTCCTCCGAAGACGACAGATTTCGCCATACTCTTCGTTCCGACCGAGAGCCTGTATGCTGAGCTTCTCCGCATGGATGGATTCGCGGAGACCCTTCAGGATAGCTACAGGGTCCTGCTTACCGGGCCGACTAATTTCTCCGCTCTGATAAACTCGCTTCAGATAGGCTTCAAGACGCTGCAGGTCGAGAAGAACACCAGGCGCATATGGCAGCTGTTCAAGGATCTCAAGACACAGTTCTTCCGCTTCGGCGAGGATCTTGAGAAGACGCAAAGCGCTATAGACAGAGCCTCTGACCGCATAAACGACGCTGTCAAGCGCAACTCCATGATAACGGGCAAGCTTGAGCGCATAGAGCTTCCAGATGAGATC
>CASFMA010000047.1 GCA_949295675.1 uncultured Spirochaetales bacterium
AAAGCGATGTTGACTCATGGATTGAAACAGCAAAGACGAATGCTCCTTCATTCGTATATGACAGAAAGTTGCAGGAAGATTTGGATATCGGCGGGGCTGAAATAACCCCATGGGAAGATGGCGGCAGCTTTGATGTTGAGGCTGGAATGTGACATTAATGCACGCTGCAAGTCATGTTAGATGGAAGAATGCCGATTCCACTTGCCGACTTTCGGCTTTGTGTATATCTTACGATTTGGCAGAGATGCCATGATTGATGAAAATTAATAAGGAGAGGATACAGATATGGCAAAGCAGCTTCAGTTCAACGAAGAAGCCAGGAAATCCCTGGTCAATGGAGTTGAGAAGATTTCAAAGGCAGTCATGACCACGCTTGGTCCGAAGGGACGCCTTGTTCTTCTCGACAAGAAGTATGGGGCTCCTACCGTGACCAAGGATGGTGTATCCGTGGCACGTGAGATCGAGCTTGAGGACCCGTTTGAGAACATGGGTGCCCAGCTTCTCAAGGAAGTAGCAGCAAAGACGAACGATGTGGCAGGCGATGGAACGACAACAGCTACAGTGCTTGCATGGTCTATCACGAAAGAGGGCATGAAGAGTGTTGCGGCAGGCGTTAACCCGATGGGAATCAAGAGGGGTATCGACAAGGCTGTCGCAGATGCAGTTGCCTGCATAAAGAAAGAAGCCAAGATGATCCAGGACAAGGAAGAGATCGCACAGGTCGCTTCTATTTCCGCTAATAACGACAGGACTATCGGCGATGAGATCGCAAACGCCATGGACAAGGTCGGCAAGGATGGAGTCATCACAGTAGAAGAGTCAAAGACAATCGAGACAACTGTTGATTTCGTTGAAGGCATGCAGTTCGACCGCGGTTATCTCTCAGCTTATTTCTGCAACAACAGGGATACCATGACAGCTGTTCTTGATAACCCATATATCCTTATCTATGACAAGAAGATCTCCTCGATGAAGGATCTTCTTCCTCTTCTTGAGAGAGTCGCACAGTCAGGCAAGCCTCTTCTCATCATCGCAGAGGATGTCGATGGCGAGGCTCTTGCAACTCTCGTGCTCAATGCAGTGCGCGGCACGCTCAATGTCGTTGCTGTAAAGGCTCCAGGCTTCGGCGACAGGCGCAAGGCCATGCTTGAGGATATCGCGATCCTTACAGGCGGGCAGGTCATCACAGAAGAGCTCGGCATGAAGCTCGAGAATGCTGATATCTCAATGCTTGGAAGGGCAAAGAGCGTGAAGGTCGAGAAGGAGAACACCACGATCATCAATGGAGCTGGCGCATCTGACGCTATCCGCGACAGGATCGCACAGATCAAGATGCAGATCGAGGACTGCACATCAGACTATGACAGGGAGAAGCTCCAGGAGAGGCTTGCAAAGCTTGCTGGCGGTGTCGCTGTCGTCAACGTCGGTGCAGCCACTGAGGTTGAGCTCAAGGAGAAGAAGCACAGGGTAGAGGATGCTCTTTCCGCTACGCGTGCTGCTATCGAGGAAGGTGTCATACCTGGCGGCGGCGTTGCGCTTGTGCAGGCTGTCAACGAGCTTTCCAAGAAGGATCTTTCTGACCTCTCAGAGGAAGAGAAGGTCGGTTACCGCATCGTTATCCGCGCGCTTGAGGAACCTATCAGGCAGATTGCAGAGAACGCAGGCGTCGATGGCTCCATCATCGCAGACAAGTGCAAGAACGAGAAGGCTGGCGTCGGCTTTGATGCAAACGCGATGAAGTGGGTGAATATGGTCGAGAGCGGCATAATCGATCCTGTGAAGGTCACAAGGTCTGCACTTCAGAATGCGGCATCGATCGCTTCGCTCATCCTCACTACAGAGTGCTCAGTCACAGATATCCCGGCTCCAGAGCCAGCAGCTCCGGCAGGCGGACAGATGGGCGGCATGATGTAATCTGACCGGCATATGGACGGCATGGCTTAGGCTATGCCGTTTTTGTCGTCTTATATGGTTTGCTTATGAATGACAAGGATCTTGAGAAGAAAATCAAGGATGAGATGGAAAGGGAGATCGCGGAAAGAGGATATGCAGCCCCTGCTGACCTCCTGATGGCCCTAGGCTATCTTGACAAAGGCGGATACAGGGAGTGGCTTGAAGGCCGTGTCCCTTATCTTGAGAAAGTCCTCCGGCTTGGGCCGCAGAAAGTGCTAAGGCTGCTTGCCGTGATGAGTGCCCATGCCAAGAAGGAAGGGTACAAGCCATCACGTACAGTCTATTCTAAGAATGGTGCGCCGACAGTCATCCTGCGCTTCTCAAGGAGCGGAAACGATGTCATCGAAGGTCAGTTCTCGACCCATTATATTGACAAGTACTGGGGCCTGAGGGATTGAGCTTTGTTGCATCCATAGCGCTTAAAATGATATAAGACGGTATATCGAGAAAAAAGGAATTGAAATATGAACTCATTGCTTACGCTTATGGCAGCAGATCCGGCAGGTGGTGCAGGAGCTGCAAGCATGATGACGACAATCATCACATTCGTGCTTATCATCCTGATCTTCTATTTCCTGATCATCAGGCCACAGAAGAAGAAGGATAAGGAGACAAAGGCGATGCTTGCCGCCATGAAGAAAGGCGACAAGGTCGTGACAATCGGTGGAATACATGGCACCGTCGTATCAGTGAAGGACCAGACAGTCGTGATCAAGGTTGATGATTCAGCCAGGATCGAGTTCTCCAAGAACGCTATCTCCACTGTTTCCAGCAGGAACGCAGAGAAGACAGCTCCTAAGAAGGAGAAGACTGAGGTTCTTGAGAATGGCGGCGAGGCTGGTTCTATCCAGGGCGCAGCTCCTGCAGCAGAAGAGAACAAGGAAGACAAATAAGGCGAGGCATCTGCATCGCTTTCCATGGAAATCCATGCAACATCGGGCGTTCCTTATGGGACGCTCATGCTTTTTTCCTATTTTGAGGTGATTTTATAATGAAGAAGACAGGCCGTGTGCTTCTTGTCCTCCTGGTGCTTGCCGTAGCGGGGCTTCTGCTCTATCCTACGGTACGCTGGTACTGCTTCGTGCCGGACAGCACCAAAGCGATAGCGGCAGGAAGCAATGAGGACATAAGGGAATATTCGCGAGGTCAGGCATCGAGAGGCGTCAAAGCCCTCACTTCATTGCTCAGGGAAGACCGCGAGGCAGCTGTACCTGACGAGTACCGCTATCTTATCAAGGATGCAGAGTCATATATTGATGAGAAGCCTGATGAATGGAATATATATACATTGCTTTCTGCTTTCCCTTCAGAGCAGGCGTTGTTCTCTGCTGTCGAGGCACATTCCAGGGATGAGCTTCTCGATGTGAAGAAGCTTTCAGGGAACATCCTCCAGCTTGGACTTGATCTCAGGGGAGGGATGTCTGTCGTGCTTGAGGCTGATACCGCATCGTATGCGGAGAGCCATGATGGGGCTGTCCCTGCAGGATCGGAACTCACCGATCTTCTCTTGGGGGATATCGATATACTCACATCGAGGATAGATGAGTTCGGCGTCTCTGAGCCTGACATAAGGCTTCAGGGCAGCGACCAGATTGTCATAGAGGTCCCAGGCGAGACAGATCCAGAGAGGGTCGATTCCTTCCTTATGGCACGCGGAGCGCTTGCATTCTGCCTCGTGGACAGGGGGCTGACTGAACGGGTCAACATGGAATATCTGTCAAATCCATCCAGGGCATTCGATGAGCATGGGGCGCTTGTCACGCCTTCATACATTCCCGACGGATACACGCTTGCGGGGTACTATATGGAAGATGAGTACGGCATAGAGGAGCTTGTTCAGTTTGTCGTCCTTGATGATGATATAGTGCTTGACGGCTCCCATCTCGTCTCTGCGGAGATGGGGCGTGAGGGTTTGTCTGGCAGGCCTGCTGTGAACTTCCGCCTTGATACGGAAGGCGCCTCGATATTCCATAGCTTCACATCTGCGCATATAGGTGACCAGCTTGCTGTCGTGATGGATGGCCGGGTGAAGAGCGTCGCTGTCATAAACGATGCCATATCAGGGGAGGTGCAGCTTTCAGGATCATTTACGGATGAGGAGGCGGAATCCCTTGCAGTAGTGCTCCGTACGGCATCGCTTCCTATAGACCTGACAGTGGTCTCGCAGCAGAGCGTCGGGGCATCGCTTGGAAGCGATTCTGTCCGCGTCGCCCTTAAAGCTATCATACTTGGCTTTGTCCTCGTCATACTTTGCATGGTGGTGTATTATGGTCCCGCCGGGATAATCGCGGATGTGGCGCTGCTGATGAACTTCCTTATGATGATCGCGGTCCTTTCCGCCATGCACTTCACGCTCACCCTCTCCTCGATCGCAGGGCTTGTCCTGACGCTCGGGATGGCAATCGATGCCAATGTGATAATCTACGAGCGTATAAAGGAGGAGATGAAGGCAGGCCTTTCTGTATATGAGGCGGTGCAGCTTGGCTTCGGAAGGGCGTTCTGGACGATCATGGACTCCAATGTGACCACGATAATCGCAGCAGTAGTCCTTTCCGTTCTTGGTTCAAGTACTGTGAAGGGCTTCGCGAATACCCTTGCTATCGGTGTTGCCTGTTCTCTCTTCACATCGCTCTTCGTATCGCATCTTCTCTTTGATTTCTTCATATCTGAGGAGAAGGGCAATGTCTGGTTCTCCTGGAGGCGGAAATGAAAAAGCCATTTGATGTACTGGAATACCGTTTCGCAGCAATGGGTGCCTCCTTGCTGTTCATAGCCGCAGGCATTGTCATCTTCTTTGCCCTTGGCTTCAATACAGGCATAGATTTCGGATCAGGATACTCAGAGCGCGTCTCGATAGCTCCTGTTGGCTTCACTGTCTCATACAGCGGTGATGAGACTGCGGTGCTATCCGCTGACAATGGCGTGCTCATGCTCACGCTTCGAGGTCCTGAAGGGGCGAGGGAATATGTCTTTGATCCAGCAGATTACCCGAAGAACGATGATATCGTGGCAAAGCTTGATGAGCTTGGGCTGGATGCCGTTCTCTATGGAAGCGAGAGCAGCGGAAACCTTATCTCCGGCTTCGGCTATCCCGCGACGCTCTCTTCCGCTCCTTTCCGCGTGAACTATGCGACAGACACAGTTGATGTGACGATCGAGGATGTCAGGGCTGCGCTTTCCGGCCTTGATAGCGTCAATGTCCAGACTGTCGGATTCGAAAGCGAGGCTATATACCAGATAAGGATCCCTGTCGATGATGGGAACAGCAGGAACAGCGCAGAGAGCGCTGTGAATTCAGCCCTCGCTGCCGCTTTCGGTGAGGAGAACATAGTCGTGATGCAGTCTGACTTCGTCGGCCCTAAGTTCTCTTCCGCTCTCTTCAGGGACTCCATATTGGCTCTGCTGATAGCTCTTGTCCTCATACTTGGGTATGTCGCTCTCCGTTTCCGTCTTGCCTATTCGATCTCTTCGATACTTGCGCTCTTCCATGATGTCCTCGCGATGCTTTCGTTTGTCCTGATATTCCGCCTTGAGGTGTCATCTACGACGATAGCCGCTGTCCTCACGATCATCGGGTACTCAATAAACAACACAATAGTCATATTTGACAGGGTGAGGGAGAACATAAAGGGCATCAACGGTCCATGCGATGATGTCGACGGTGTGATATCGCTATCGGTAAGGCAGTCGGTGACGCGCTCTGTCATGACAAGCCTTACGACGCTTGTCGCAATAGTCCCTCTTGCGGTCTTCAGCTCCGGGGACATAAAGCTTTTTGCGATAAACCTCACATGGGGGATCATCGCAGGCGCCTATTCCTCGAATTTCCTGGCTCCTGCATTCCTCCACTACTTCCATCGGATTATGCCTATTGATAAGGTAAAGGAAAAGAAAGAAGAGGAGTATTCGCTGGTCTGATGAATGTCGTGATCCCGTCATCCTATGGATTCTGCAACGGTGTGCGCACCGCGCTGGAAAAGGCAGAAGCGGCTGTTGCCGAGGCTGGACGTCTCGGCCTGCCTTGCTATCTTTACGGCAGCATCGTCCACAACAGGGTAGTGGCCGAGTCTTTTTCAAGGCGTGGCATCCGCACTATCCTATCTCCGGAAGGTGTCGTTCCAGGCATCGTCGTGATTCGGACCCACGGCATTGCAGACAGCATCCGCAATGATTTCGTGGAAAGCGGCTTCATTCTGGTTGATGCGACATGTCCGGTTGTCCTGAGGAATATGGAGAGGCTCAGGACGGCAGCGCCTCCTGCTGTGATAGTGGGGAAGAAGGGGCACAGCGAGATCGAGGCTCTGCATGGGGCTCGGCCAGATGCTGCTGTAATAGGGCATCCTTCGGACCTTGCCTCTCTGCCTTCTGCGGTTTACAGCGCAGCGATACAGACTACGCTGTCACTGCCGCTTCTCGATGAGATCAGGAAGGAAGCTGGCAGGCGTGGCATAGCCTTCAATGAGCTGAACTCAATATGCGGTGCATCAGAGGCCAGGCGGAACGCCCTTTCCGCGATTGCTCCATCGGTTGATGCCTTTGTCGTAGTCGGCGACAGCGGAAGCGCGAACTCAAGGGAGCTTCGCGACCTCGCTGCTTCATGCGGCAAGCCATCTTATCTGGTAATGTATCCGGAAGAGCTTCCGCTTGATATCTTCCGGTGCGGCTCGGTAGGTCTTACGGCAGGCGCATCCACGCCTGATGAGCTTTTCCAGGAAGTGAAGAAAGCACTTGAGAGTGGAAGAGAGCCCTGATCTGCCGCCTTCTCTGCACCATAAGTATATATAGACATATATCATAATGAACATAAATCGCCTTGTTGCTATGATTATTGTGATCGATGTCATATTATTACCGTGATTATCGCATTTAATTGGCAATATTTTGATATTCATCGAGCTATTTTCAATCAGCAAATCATTTTATTGACTAAGTTCTTTTCATCGTATAGTCTTTTTTCTGACTAGGAGTGGAAATGGCGGAAAAGGAGAAACTGGCAGTTGAGCTCTGCATGGGATCAAGCTGCTTCGCGCGGGGGAACAGCACCGCGCTTGGATATGTCGAATCATTTATCGAGGAAAACGGACTTTCCGATCGTATCGAGCTTGGCGGCCATCTTTGCATAGGTGAGTGCAATAACGGCCCTCATATCAAGGTCGGGGGCAAGGAATATTCCGGCATAACAGATCCGGACTGCATAATCGATATAATAAAGAAGGCCTTGGAGGAGCAGGATGCTTAACCCTATATATACTGAGACCACAAGCTGCCGCGACTGCTATAAATGCGTCCGGTCCTGTCCCGTCAAGGCTATACAGATCAAAGACGGGAATGCGATGGTTATGAAGGACAGATGCGTTTACTGCGGCAAATGCGTCGATGTCTGCCCCAACAGCGCAAAGAAGGTGAGGGATGATACCGACCGCGTGAAGCTTGCCATCGCATCTGGCCGTCCTGTATTCTGCTCCCTTGCGCCTTCTTATTCATCGGAGTTCGCCGGCAGGGAAGCTGAGCTTCTCACGGCTTTGAGGAAGCTTGGGTTCAGGGAGATATCAGAGACGGCCATCGGCGCGGCCCTTGTCACGCAGGCTCTTGATATCTACATGTCTGAACATGATGGTGCGTGCCCGTTCATCGGCACTGCATGTCCTTCGATCGTCGAGCTTGTGAAGAAGTACTATCCGGAAAAGATAGGGAACCTGGCACCTGTCCCTTCTCCGCTTCAGACACACAGCGCTTATCTCAGGAGCATATACAATGAGGACCTTGTCATAGTGTTCATCGGTCCATGTATCGCGAAGAAGACAGAGGCTGACAGCACTCCGGGGTTCCCAGACCTTGCCATCACGTTCGATGAGCTTCGTGCGTGGCTTGATGCAGAGGGCATTGATCTCGATAAGATCGAGCCTGAGCATGTGGACTTCGTTCCGGCCAGGGCCGGCATCTCATCAATCTATCCTATAGAGGGCGGGCAGATAATGTCTTCAGCTGTCTGGGGGAAGAGTGCCCTGCAGCCTGATGCCATATCATTGTCAGGAATGGAGGAGGTGCTTTCTGCGCTCTCAGCAGATAAGCTGGACTCGTCATTCCTTGAGCTTCTTGGCTGTGATGGGGGATGCGTGAACGGACCTGGGACAAACCGCTCTGTCTCGATAGCCCTCAAGAAGAGGAAGGCATCGGAATGGACCGCGAGGAGGATAGACGAGGCAGATCTCTTCAAAGGTGATGAGGCTTTTGCAAGGAAGCTTCTGGAAAAAGGCTATTCGCTCCTCTGCAATGATGGCCCGAAGGACGAGAGCGCCTTCCACAGCACGCACAGTGAGGATGAGATCAAGAGGGCTCTTGTCGCCCTCGGCAAGATAACGAAGGCTGATGAGCTTAACTGCGGAGGCTGCGGCTATACCACGTGCCGTGACATGGCCATAGCGTATCTCGACGGAATGGCTGAGATAGAGATGTGCGTGACGAAGATGAGGAAGGAGGCTGAAAGCAAGGTAGACCTCCTGCTGCGCACTGTGCCGATGGGCGTCGTGATAGTTGATTCGGATCTGCAGATCACTGACTGCAATACCGCCTTCCTTGATATCTTCGGTGATATGGAGGATGGATTTGTCGACCAGAGTGTGCTTTCGATGGTCAAGGGACTGCCTCTTGAGAGCTTCGTTCCTTTCGCTGACAAGTTCAGGGACCAGTTCTATCTTTCGCATCCTGGCCAGTACAGGATACATTTCAAGGACAAGTATATCCGCGTGACATTCTTCCTTGTGGAGGAGAAGCGTCTTCTTGGAGCTATGTTCGAGGATATAACGAATCCTACGATAAAGAGGGAGACAGTCGTAAAGAAGGCGGAGGATGTCATCCAGAAGTCGCTTGAGACGGTCCAGCAGATAGCATCGCTTCTGGGAGAGAATGCGGCAGAGACTGAGATCATGCTCAATTCCCTCATTGATGCCTTCAGCGTACATGGCGCGTCTGACAACAACGGCAATGTCTTTACAGAGGATGAAGGTGGAGATCTGACATGAATAATATCTTCATAGATGTGGATTATGCCCAGATCTTCAAGCATGGACAGAAGATCGGCGGTGATGTGTTCCTCCTTTCGAGGAACCCTGAGAACAACCAGATCGTCTCCACGCTTTCAGATGGGCTGGGAAGCGGGGTCAAGGCGAATGTCCTTGCCTCCCTTACCGCTCACATGGCGCACCGTCTCTCTTTCTCGCCGATAGACCTAAGCCACTCTGCGAAGATAATCATGGACACGCTCCCGGTCTGCAAGGAGCGCAAGATAAGCTATTCCACGTTCACTATCGCAGATATCAGATACGGCGAGAACATGGAGCATATTGCTGTCAATCTCGTTGAGTATGACAATCCTCTTTCGCTGAGGTTCTCAGGCCCTGATCCTGTGTCATGGGAACGCAGTCGTACAGAGCTCCAGAGAGAGGGCGCTTTCAAGAAGGAGATCATTGCCCACTCTGCGTTCAATCTGCAGATCGGCGAACGGCTTGTGATGTTCTCCGATGGAGTCACGCAGTCAGGCCTTGGAAAGAGCCTGCCCCTTGGCTGGAGGCTTGATGGGGTGAGGAAGTTCATCTCTGAGGAGATCAGGAAGCAGCCTGATATCTCTGCGCGTGACCTGTCCAGGGCCATAGTCCAGAAGGCCTATTCCCTCGATGGGCTCTCCGCAAAGGATGATATAACCTGTGTCGTCATATATATAAGAAGGCCGCGCCGCCTTCTGATAGTCACAGGCCCTCCCTTCACGAAGGAAGCTGACGAGATACTTGGCGAGAAGATAAGGTCATTCGATGGCAAGAAGATAGTATCAGGCGGTACGACGGCCCAGATAGTCTCAAGGCTGTTCGGTAAGAAGCTGAGCCTTGATCTCTCATCGTGGTCAAAGGATGTCCCGCCGGCCTCTAAGATGGAGGGGATAGATCTTGTCACTGAAGGGATGCTTACGCTCTCCAAGGTCGCTTCGATCCTGGAAAAGAAGCTGAACCCGGCAGAGCTTCCGAACGATCCTGCGAAGAAGTTCGTCGAGATGCTTCTCAACAGCGATCAGGTCCATTTCATAGTCGGAACAAAGATAAACGAGGCTCATCAGGATCCTAATATCCCTGTTGAGATCGGGATAAGGAGAACGATTATCGGGCGCTTGAGGAAAGCACTCGAGGAAATATATCTGAAGGAAACTTCTCAGGAATATCTATAGGAGGATAACGAAATGAAGAAGCCTAAGGTCAAAGTAAGGATCTGTCTTGGTACAGCATGCTTTGTGCAGGGAGGAGCTGATCTCCTTCTCTACAACGACTTCGTGGATCCAGCAATCCTTGCAGAGTGTGAGATTGAGGGCTGTTCCTGCCTTGATGAATGCAAGGTCGGCAATGGCAGCGCACCTTATGTGTCAATCAACGACAAGGTCTATAGCGGAGTGAATCAGGATATGTTCTGCAAGCTCCTCGCGGAGGCTGTGAAGAATGCTTGAACTGAACAATCAGTATACCCTCATGAAGAGGAAGATCGACACTGAAGTCCTCAAGTGCTTCTTTGACGATACTCTCATTGAGAAGGCTGATAAGCTACCGTTCGAGATCATCCCTAAGACCAGGACCCCTTTCCGCTGCTGCATCTACAAGGAAAGGGCGATGGTCCGTTACCGCATAATGGCTCTAGCCGGCATCAATATCGAAAGGGATGACGACGAGGAGAAGCCTCTCAGGGAATATATGCAGGAAGTGATCGATGAGGACAAGCCGCCTCTACCGCTTCTTACGACAATCATCACAGGCTGCTCCGGCTGTCCTAAGTCTCAGTACAGGATTTCCGATGGATGCCGCGGATGCTTTGCACGTCCTTGCATGTCCAACTGCCCGAAGGATGCCATCGTGTTCATCAATGGGCAGGCTCACATCCAGGAGGACAGGTGCATAAGATGCGGAAAGTGCATGGAGGTCTGCCCGTTCCATGCTGTTGTCCATATCCCAGTGCCTTGTGAGGAAGCCTGTCCTGTCGACGCGGTCAAGAAGAACGAGGATGGCTTTGTCGAGATCGAGCATGACAAGTGCATAGGATGTGGAAAGTGCGTGCGCTCATGCCCGTTCGGTGCGATCGTCGAGCGTTCAGGCCTGTTCCCGATCCTCAAGATGATCAAGAATGGCGAGAAGGTTGTCGCAATGATAGCTCCTGCTATCGACGGCCAGTTCCCGGGATCCCTGGCACAGGTGAAGGCTGCAATAAAGAAAGCCGGGTTCTATGATGTGGTAGAGGTCTCAGAAGGTGCGGCGATCACTGCTGCGAATGAGGCTGAGGAGCTGCATGAGAAGATCACCAAGGGTGAGGGCTTCATGACCACCTCATGCTGTGCTGCATACATGGAGCTTATCTACAAGCATATCCCATATCTCAAGGACAGGCATTCAACATCACTGTCGCCTATGGGATACACTATAAAGGTGATCCAGGAGCGTTATCCTGATGCGAAGATGGTGTTCATCGGGCCTTGCCTGGCGAAGAAGGTCGAGGCTGCAAGACGCTATAAGGAAATAAGCGGAGTCATGACATTCGCAGAGCTTGCTTCGATATTCATAGCCAAGGGCATTGATGTCCGTGAGGTCGAGGCTGATGATCTTGGGGATACAGAGGCCTTCCAGGATTGCCGTGAGTTCGCGGTCTCCTCTGGTGTCGCTAATTGTGTCATGCGCCGTTTCGAGAAGGATGGCGTCAATGCGCGCATACTGCCGATTGATGGCCTTGATAAGAAGACAGTACGGCTCATGAAGACTTGGGAGAAGAGAGCCCCTGAGGCTGATCTTGTAGAGGTCATGGCCTGCGAAGGCGGGTGTCTTGCCGGCCCTGGCACAATCGTCAAGCCAGCTCTTGCGATGAAGCTCAGGAATGCCAAGCCGCAGCCTAAGGCCGCAGCCAGATAACTGTTATGGGCATCCGGGAAACCGGATGCTTTCTCATATTTTGTCCTCGGATAATCTATATACAGTCCAGTCGGACATTGCCTCCGCCCCTATGTTCCTGTAGAAAGCGATTGATGGGGTGTTTGAGTCAAGGCACCACCATTCGACGCGGCCGCATTTCCTTTCCCTTGCAATCGATCTGATCTTCTCTATCGTTGCCCTGCCATATCCACGGCCTCTGTATTCCTTCCTTATATACAGGTCTTCGATATAGATGCCGGGCTTTCCGAGGAATGTCGAGAAGTTGTGGAAGAAGAGGACGAAGCCGATTTCAGCTCCATCGACGACAGGGAAGATGACCTCAGCCATCTTTCGCTCAAAGAGGTTGTATCTGAGAATGTTTTCATCTGCTGTCACTTCTCCCAGGAGGCCCTCATACTCAGCAAGTTCCTTTATGAATGCGAGTATAAGAGGAACATCCCCTGCAGTGGCTGTTCTGAAAGAGATTGCTTGGTTCATGTGATTATCTTAACGGTAAAATCTGTCATCTGATAACAATTTCTGTCTATTTACCGATTATTGGAGCCCTTTTATCGTGGGAAAAAAGGAGGATTTGCAGATGAGACGATCATTGCTTTCTGCTATTGTGCTTCTGATATCCCTTTCTTTTATTGCCGCAGGGGATCTTCAGGGCTTCGGAACAGAGACAAGAGGTGGATTGGATGGATGCGTCATAAAAGCTTGGGACCTTGCGGCACGTACCCATATGCCGTCATGCAACATGTGCGCTTCCGCATGGGAGATGTCGGTGCAAGTCAGAAGGACCGCAGCAACTATGACTTACGGCTTGTGAACGATGCACTTGCCGGGACATGCCATCATTCAAGGAAGGAGTCATATGAGAGCTGGCTTGATATGTATACGGCGCAGGTTGAATGACTGCACATTGTCTCAGCATTGAAAAAGGCAGGCTATTGCTATTGGCATTTTCGTCTGTTTTCTTTATTCTCTTGCTATGACAAAGGCGTCTGTAGGAAGCTTTGAGGCTTTCTGCAGGCGCTTTTTCTGTTTTTGGAGGGAATATGTGTACGATCTTCGCTTCTAGCAAAAGAGTAGATGCAAGGATGGCGCTTTCAAGGACTGTGATGAGAGGACCTGACGATGAGAGGATAATGGAGTTCCCTGATGGTGGCATCATCGCTTTCCAGCGCCTTGCGATAATGGGACTTGATCCTTCGGGAATGCAGCCTTTTGAGCTTAATGGCAATTACTCCGTATGCAATGGCGAGATTTATGGATTCAGGACAGTGCGGGCCATGCTTACGATGAAAGGGTATGAATTCAGGTCCGGATCTGACTGTGAGGTCATATTGCCGCTGTATGAGGAATATGGCACAGAGATGTTCCGCCGCCTTGATGCAGAGTTCGCCCTTGTCATAAGGGAGAGGGATGGCTCTCTTGTCGCAGCCCGTGACCCAATAGGCATACGTCCCCTTTTCTACGGTTATGACAGCAATGGGGGCGTTGTCTTTGCCAGCGAGGCGAGGATGCTCATCGGGATCGTTGATAGAATCCTTCCATTTCCGCCGGGCTGCTATTGGAAAGATGGCGAGATCCATCGCTTCAGGGATATCGCGGCTGTTGATGGGCCGTATGTGAAGGATAGCCTTGAGAATGTATCAGCAAGGATACGCACTCTTCTTATCCGCGGCGTGGAGAAAAGGCTTGATGCTGATGCTCCTCTTGGCTTCCTTCTCTCTGGCGGCCTTGACAGCTCCCTCGTATGCTCGATAGCGCGCAAGTTCCTTTCCAAGCCTATCCGGACGTTTGCCATAGGTATGCGCAAGGATGCGATCGATCTTAAATACGCGAAGGAGACAGCTGAATGGCTTGGCGCTGACCATACCGAGATATACATGACAAGGGATGAGGTGCTGGCCGCGCTGGATGAGGTGATCTCTGTGCTTGGGACCTGGGATATAACAACGATAAGGGCCAGCATGGGCATGTATCTTCTCTGCAGGAAGATCCATGAGACTACCGATATAAGGGTGCTGCTTACAGGAGAGGTCTCCGATGAGCTTTTCGGATACAAGTACACAGATTATGCCCCTGATGCGGATGAGTTCCAGAAGGAGAGCCAGAAAAGGGTAAGGGAACTGTACGCCTATGATGTGCTGCGCGCGGATAGATGTATCGCGGACAACAGCATAGAGGCGAGGGTGCCTTTCGGTGATCTTGATTTTGTCTCTTATGTGATGTCTATAGATCCGGAAATGAAGATGAACAGGTATGGGAAGGGCAAGTATCTTCTCAGGAAAGCCTTTGATGATGGCACATGGCTGCCAAGGCAGATACTCTGGAGGGAGAAGGCTGCTTTCAGCGATGCTGTAGGGCACTCTATGGTTGATGAGCTCAAAGCCTATGCCTCGGAGAGATTCAGCGGATCGGATCTTGAGAAGGAGTATGCGAAGTATCCTTCCCACGGCCGCCCGTTCACACCGGAGTCACTTCTCTACAGACAGATCTTCGAGAGCCATTATCCTGGACAGAGCGCGATGATTCCTGATTTCTGGATGCCGAACAGCTCATGGGAAGGCTGTGCTGTCTCCGATCCTTCTGCAAGGGTGCTTGCGAACTATGGAGGAAGCGGTGAGTAAGCATTTCCCGTTTTAGATCGAGTAATGACAAGCCTATGAATTTCCGATAGTTCTGCTATGATGTATATGGATAGGGGGATCATTATGCACAGGGTGTTCATGATACTATTGATTCTGCTGCTCTCTGCATGTTCTTTGGAGCATGATGGCCTGAATGGTTCTGATGAAAATGATACATCTGAATCTGTGAATGTCGATATAGGTGATATCATTGCAGATGGCAGTGGGCATGATACAGCCATGTCTGATCCAATCACTGTAGAAAGCGGTACCCAGAATATATCTATAACAGGGCTTGAGGGTGGAAGGCTTTATATTATCTATACGAATAAGAGCGTAACTGAAAATTCTCGGAAAACAAGCAGTCCTACAGCTCAGATCAACAGTCTTGGAGATGGGCGATATACGCTGTTCGTTCCAGCAGGCTGCACTGAATGCGCCTTCATCGCATCTGATATAGGACTTTCGGCTGGCGGGGAATTCCGTATTGGCAAGGCTTCAGATATTGCTTTTCAAGAGGGGTCTATTGGAATGTCTATAGGTGAGGAGATTGATGATCCTGTATTCATTGATGCAGATGGAACTGAGTATTATGAGGCCTTCTATTCTGTCGATATAGAAACGATTCCTAACCCTTCACGTGTCGTTGTTACTGAGGTGATAAGCCATACAGGAAGTGCAGGGGGAAGCCATTCGTTTTCGTTTATCGATGAGAGTGGGAAGACGATAAGCACAATCAGCAAGAAGGCAATCCTTGATCTTAGTGGTTATGATACAGTTTACCTTTGGCAGAGACTGTGGGTTGATTATTCAGAGAATGGCGATCAGCTCAGTACTCTTTATCTGCTTTCTCCTCAGATCATTGGAAGCACTGGAACGATTTCCAATCCAGGGACTTATATAATAGAGGCCTCTCCTGTTGATCAGTACCTGATTGTTGATGGCCTTGCAGATTCCAACGGTGGGCTTGGTGTGTTTGCAAATGATGTCAATGCACGTTATGCAGATGATGGCAGAAGCTTCCCTGGAGTGTTCCCTATTGCTGTTACCGAAAGCGGTGTTGTGCTGAATGTCCCAAGGCACGATAAGGATATAATGTTCGATTATGATGGCATGACCTCTTACGTCCGTCTTGTTGTTTCAGATGGAAGCTATAAGACTGATGTGATGGGTATGGGGACAAAGAAATTCAATGTTCCTGAAGGCTCTTACGTATACCCAATTCTTGCAGAGAATATTCCCGCAGGGGCGTCTATCAGGATGACAACTGGTAGCGAGAATCTGCGATTGAGGGTAGGACTGTGCAATTCTGATATGTCAGATAACGGTATCGATACGGTGGAGAATGGAAAATCATATGACATGAGGGGTTTTATGCCTCTGTACTTTTTCCTGCTGAACGACAGCAGAGAAGCGTGTTCATTCACTTTGACAGTTAAGTGATGTTCCCCGGCACTTGAAAGTACCATGATATTTTATTATCCTCTGTGTAACGGCTATGACGGAGACGAGTAGCTTCTGATTCCGCCCAAGAGAGGGTGTCCGCGTAAGCGGGTGTGAGACACCTGGGGATAGGATGCGAAAACCACTCCAGAGCTGCACAGCGGAAAGGTGACAAGTATGCTGTGCCGTTGCCCGCGTTAATGGGTAGAGAGCGTTCCCTTTTCGGGAAAAGCAAGGTGGGACCGCGGAACTGTGAATGGCCTTTGCAGCTTCGTCCTTGCAATTGCGAGGATGAGACTGGAAAGGCTTTTTCTTTTTAAGGAGAGAATATGGCTAAGGAATTAAATCTTGAGACTATAAGGCATTCGATGGCTCATGTCATGGCAGAGGCTGTGCTTGAGATCATGCCTGAGACGAAGATTGCCATCGGACCGGCGATCGAGAATGGATTCTACTATGATTTTGATCTTCCCAGACCTCTGACAGATGCAGACCTTGAGACTATCACAGAGCATATGAAGGCTATCATCAAGTCGGGCGTGCCTTTTGAGAGGAAGGAAGTTTCGAGAGATGAGGCAAAGGCGCTTTTCGCCGACCAGCCTTACAAGCTTGAGCTTATTGATGCAATACCTGAGGGTGAGACTGTATCAATCTATACACAGGGCAAGTTCACGGACCTTTGCCGCGGACCGCATGTCGAGACTACGAAGGATCTCAATGCTGAGGGATTCAAGCTTCTCTCCATAGCTGGTGCTTACTGGCGCGGCAATGAGAAGAATCCTATGCTTACCCGCATATATGGCACGGCATGGAAGAACGGCAAGGAGCTGAGGGTATATCTCGATCATCTTGCTGACATAGAGAAGAGAGACCACAGGAAGCTTGGGAAGGAGCTTGATCTCTTCTCTCTTCATGAGGAGGCTGGCCCGGGGCTTGTCTATTGGCATCCAAGGGGGGCGCGTGTACGCCAGGCTATAGAAGAGTTCTGGAGAGGCGAGCATTACAAGAATGGATATGAGCTTGTCTATACACCTCATGTAGGAAAGAGCTGGCTCTGGGAGACATCCGGACATCTCGACTTCTATAAGGATTCCATGTACCCGAAGATGGAGATGGACAAGGCCGATTACTATGCGAAGCCGATGAACTGCCCGTTCCATATCATGATCTACAAGAACAGCAAGCACAGCTATCGTGAGCTTCCGTTCCGCTGGGCAGAGCTTGGCACTGTATACAGGTATGAGAAGGCTGGTGCTCTCCATGGCCTTATGAGAGTCAGGGGATTCACCCAGGACGATGCACATCTTTTCGTCACGCCTGATCAGATGGATGATGAGATAGTCGAGGTCCTGCGCTTCTCCCTCTATATGCTTCATTCATTCGGTTTCAACGATGTGCATGCTTATATCTCCACGAAGCCGGAGAAGTCCGTCGGAAGGCAGGAGGATTGGGATGCGGCGACAGCAGCTTTGAAGAAAGCTGTTGAGAAGGAAGGCCTCAGCTATGATATCGATGAGGGTGGCGGAGCATTCTATGGCCCGAAGATCGATCTCAAGGTAAAGGACGCGATCGGGCGCGAGTGGCAGCTGTCCACTGTCCAGTTTGACTTCAACCTTCCTGAGCGCTTCGATCTTACTTTCGTAGATAAAGATGGACAGGAGAAGAGGCCGTTCATGATACACAGGGCCCTGCTTGGATCCATCGAGAGGTTCTTCGGTGTCCTGATTGAACACTATGCCGGGGCTTTCCCGCCATGGCTTTCTCCTGACCAGATCGTGATAATCCCTGTCGGAGAGAATGCTTTTGATTATTCGAAGGCCCTCGAGAAGAGGCTTCGCGGGGAAGGTTTCCGTGTCGCTATTGATCTTTCCGATGACAGGCTTAACGCGAAGATCAGGAATGCGCAGAAGCTGAAGACTCCTTATATGCTCATAATCGGCGAGAAGGAGATGGCAGGAGATGTCGTTTCTGTGAGATACAGGAACGGGAAGCAGGTCAATGGCGTGCCTACCGCAGACTTCATCAGCGAGGTGCATGGCGTCATTGACAGAAAGGAGCAGATCTGAGAGGGGCATTGCCCCTTTCAGGGAGGTTGTCTATGAATCTACCTAACAAGCTTACGGTTCTCAGGCTGGTAATGGTCCCTGTGTTCTTCCTCTCTTATCTGATTTCGCTTTCAGGTTTCGAGATGTCCTCCGTCGTGTCAGCTGTGATGATGTTCATCTGCTATGCTGTCGCGGAGCTCTCTGACCTGCTGGATGGGAAGATCGCCAGGAAATATAACCTTGTGACAGATCTGGGGAAGGTGATGGATCCATTTGCGGATACTCTTTCGCATCTGACTTTCTTCGTATGCTTCATGCACAGCGGCCTTATGCCTGTATGGGCGTTCATAATAATAATGTGGAGGGAGTTCTCGATATTGTTCCTTCGGATGCTCATGATGCGCACCGGCAAAGCTATGCCTGCGAATATCTGGGGCAAGAGCAAGACGGTGCTTTATGCAGTTGCTTCCGTATTCTCCATCATATATATAGTGGCTGCTGCATTCATCGCTCCTGGGGCATGGAACGGGACGTATGAGACTGTGCTCTATGTCCTCTTCTCGCTA
>CASFMA010000048.1 GCA_949295675.1 uncultured Spirochaetales bacterium
CTGACAAGTCCCCTTATCATTATTCAGTATCTTCAATAAAGTTCTTCGCTCCTCGATGCTGAGAGAGGCATCAGAGAGCAGATCTGGCCGGTTGAGCATCGTTTTTTCCAGCCTTTTCATACATCGCCATTCGGTAATATGGCGGTGATGACCGGATAATAATACACTAGGCACAGATTTCATGCAATACCTCTCAGGACGCGTGTACTGAGGGTATTCCAGCAGCCCGGAGGAAAAACTCTCATCCTCAAGGCTTTCAGATGCTATGACTCCGTCTATCAGACGATAAAGCGCATCTATTATCACGACAGCTGCGCTTTCACCGGATGACAGGACGTAGTCCCCTATAGATATCTCATCGGTCACATATTCATCTATGATCCGCTGGTCAATCCCTTCATAGTGGCCGCAGATGAAGCAAAGCTCATCCTCACGTGACAGCTCTTCCGCATAGCGCTGCGTGAGAAGGGCGCCAGATGGTGTCGGGAAGACAATGCGCCGTCCTCCAGCTCCGGAAGCCTCGATCGCCTTCGCTATCGGCTCTGCCATCATGACCATCCCTGCCCCCCCGCCGTAAGGAATGTCATCAGCCTTCCTATGCACGCCTTCGGCATATTCCCTGATATCCACTATATCAAAGCTGATTATCCCCTTCTCGACAGCTCTCTTCATTATGGAAGAGGAAAAGAACGGCAAAACCATCTGCGGGAACAATGTAAGGACCGTTATCTTCATCCAAGGAGCTCCGGCATCAGGATCTCGATTGTCCCTGCCTCTATGTCAACCTTCCCGATATAGACATGAAGGAAAGGAACTATGCGTATGCCTTTATCTGTCCTGACATGGAGATAGAGCGCCTGCGCCCCATCGGATGTGCCTTCGACGACACCGACCTTCTTTCCTTCAGAAATCACGGCAAGGCCGTGGAGATCCGCCACATAGTACTCACCATCCTGCAGAGGAAGCGCCTGATCCCTGTTTATCATGAGGATAGAACCTGACAGGCTCCTGGCCTTCTCCGGCGTGTCATATGAGGCGAATTTCATGAGGAATGTGCTTCCTGCGAACTTCGCCTCATCCACACGGACAACCTTCTTCCTGCCGTCCTTCATGGCAAGGATACACTCATCAAGATCTGCAAGATGATCATACTCACCTGAGAGCGAATAGACCTTGAGATGTCCTTTAAGCCCATGAGTTGAGCCAACTGCAGCTGCGGAGAGAAGGGAATCCATCAGTCTAGAATCTCCAGTACGGCACGCTTGCCATCTTTCGTGGCGCTCGCGCTCAGGATCGTCCTGATCGCCTTGGCGATACGCCCTTGCTTTCCGATAACCTTGCCGATATCGCTATCAGCGACGCGAAGCTCGACGATGTTCGACTTCTCACCTTCGACTACGTTCACGCTGACCTCTTCCGGCTTGTCAACAAGGCTCTTGACCAAAAACTCTACCAGTTCCTTCTCCATGAGAGCCTCCGGACGTCAGTCCTGAGTGCGGCTCAGAGTAATGCCCTGTGAATTGAGGATATCCTTTACAGTCGGGGATACGACCACACCCTTCTTGATCCAGCTCTTCACCTTCTCTTCGTTGAGGATGATCTGGTCCTTCTCCTCGATCGGGCGGTATGTACCGACCTCGTCGATAGTCTTGGAGGAAGTCGCCACCTTGCTGTCCTGGACGACAATCCTGTAATAAGGTCTCTTCTTCGTGCCGAAGCGCTTCAGTCTCATTGCTGTGCTCATGATTCTCTCCTTATCCTTTAGCCCTGCATACCGAACATCTTCAGCATGCTTGACTGCATTTTCTTGTTTGTCATTACCTTCTTCATCATCAGCTTGGTCTTCTCGAACTTCTTCAGAAGCCTGTTGACCTCCGCGACAGATGTGCCGGATCCGCTGGCAATCCTCTTGCGCCTTGACGGTCCGATGATCCTGTAGTTCTCACGTTCAAAGCGGGTCATGCTCTTTATGATTGCCTTCTCTCTCTTCAGCTCCGTGAGATCTATATCGTCCTCGCTGATCTTACCGCTCATTCCAGGGATCATCTCGATGAGCTTGTCGATCGAGCCCATATTGTCCATCTTCTCAAGCTGGTCAAGGTAATCCTGCAGGTCGAAGGTGTTCTTCTCCATCTTCTTCTGCAGCTTCTCAGCCTCTTCCTGGTCAAACTGCTCCTGGGCCTTCTCAACAAGCGAGACGACATCGCCCATCCCAAGTATGCGTGAGGCGATGCGGTCAGGATGGAAGACCTCGAGATCCTCCATCTTCTCGCCTGTTCCGATGAACTTGATCGGCTTGCCGACGACAGCGCGAAGTGAGAGTGCAGCACCGCCGCGTGTATCGGAATCGAACTTCGTGAGGATCACGCCTGATATCCCGACCTTCTCCTCGAATTCCTTCGCGATGTCCACAGCGCTCTGACCTGTCATCGCATCAGCGACGAAGAGCGTCTCATCGGGGCGCGAGACCTTCGCGACCCTCTGGATCTCATCCATAAGGGCCTCATCCAGGTGCATGCGGCCGGAAGTATCTATTATGACGGTGTTTATGAGGTCATGGCGGGCTTTGGATATAGCAGCCTCGGCGACTTTCACAGGATCTTTCTCGCCAGGGATCGTGAATACGGGCACCCCAGCCTTCTCGCCAAGCACCTGCAGCTGCGTTATCGCGGCCGGACGGACAAGGTCCGCTGCAACGAGCATCACGGAGCGACCATCCTTCTTCAGAAGATGCGCAAGCTTATGTGCGGCAGTGGTCTTTCCAGAGCCTTGGAGTCCCATGAGAAGGATGACCGATGTCGTATCCTTTCCCTTGAGATTAAGCTTCGCTGACTCATCACCGCCAAGAAGCTGCACCATCTTGTCATAGACTATCTTGGTGAACTGCTGCCCCGGATTCACCGACTTGAGAACCTTCTCGCCAAGCGCCTCATCAAGTGTTGAGTTGACGAAACGGCGAACAACGCGGAGATTCACATCCGCATCAAGAAGAGCTTCCTTGATTTCCTCTACCGCATCGCGTACGTTCTTCTCAGAAATCTTCCCCTTTCCGGAGAGAGTCCTCATAATACCGCTGAATTTCGTCGTAATACTGTCAAACATCTTCCATCCATGCCTCAAGGCAACGGTGTAACTTATACATCAAAAAGTTTCGACATGTCAATAATCAAGAACAAACATGTCACTTGCGGGTGCCGTCGCTGTTGAATGTCACGGTCTTCTCGTTCTCGTCCATGATGACAGGCTGGCCCTTGATATTAGCAAGCTTGTACGAAACAGTTGTCGAGACTCCTGCCTCATACTGCGTCACGCCAAGCAGTGTCTTTGAGCCCATTACGGTATGAGGGTTATGGGTGATGATGATGAACTGGCTTGTCTGGGAGAAATCCTGAAGCACATCAAGGAAGAACCCGATGTTCCTGTCATCAAGAGGAGCGTCGAGCTCATCAAGGATGCAGAACGGGGACGGCTTCACCTGATATGTCGCGAAAAGAAGCGCGACAGCTGTCATCGCCCTCTCTCCGCCTGAGAGAAGATTGAGGTACTGGGGCTTCTTCCCAGGCGGCTGCGCAAGAATATCGATGCCGCATGTAAGGACATTCTCAGGATCCTCCAGCGTGATCTCAGCCTTGCCGCCTCCGAAAAGACGGCGGAACATGGCCTGGAAGTTCTGGCTTATCTCCTTGTATGTCTTCGTGAAAAGCTCTTCGGACCTGGACTGTATCTCATTGAGGACCTCCACAAGATCCGACTTCGCCTTCTCGAGATCCTCAAGGTGCTTGGCATAGAACTTGTACTGTTCCATCGCCTCCTCATACTCCTGCTCGGCCATCCAGTTTATGTTGCCGTATCCGGAAAGCTCCTTCTGGATCTCCTGCATCTCGTTCTGTATAAGCTTCTCGTCAGGGATCTCCTTGTCCTCATACTCCTTGAAGAACTCACCGAGGTTCCTTCCGTGCTTGTTGAAGAAGTTGCTCATCAATGTCTCGGTGAATGAGCCACTTGACTCAACCTGTCCCTGCAGGTTCGCTATATCCTGCTGGGTGCGCGTCATGAGGTTTATTATGTTCTCCCTTTCGCGTCTCTTCCTGTCAAGCTCATCCCCTCTCTCACCTCTGTTCCTGCCAGCCTCAGCATGCTCTTCCTTCTTCTTCCTGAGATCCTCGGAAAGGAGGATCTTCTCCTCATCCTTGCTTCTAAGCTCATCCTGTATCTCATCCATCCTCCGCCTGAAGTTCTCAGCCTGGATGATGAACTCCTCAAGGTTGACGCTCTTCTCCTCAAGAGCGCGTCTTTTGCTCTCTATGATATCCTTCGAAGCATCCAGCGATGACTTGAGGGAGAAGTAGCTCTCGCTTGCAGCATCGATCGTCGAGCGGAGCGTATCGATATCGTTGCGGGTGGTCTGTATCTCATCACGCTTTGCAGAGATGAGATACCTGTTGGAGGCAAGCTCCTCCCTTGCCTTCGCTTCCCTCTTCTCTATATCGCGCTTCTTCCCTACAAGGCCTTCCGGTGACAGGAGAGTGTCAATCACAGGCGGTATGGAATCAACATATTCAAGGAAAAGCGAGATAAGGGACTCGACAGCATCGTCAAGGCGGCTGAAATCCTTCACCGCTATGTCCCTTGAGACAGGGATATCAGGCTTGAGCGAGGAAAGATACTCAATCTTGTCGCTGATGAGCTTCCTTGCCTCCTCGCCCTTCCTCATGAACTCATCCCGGGCCCTGTCAGTCCTCTCCTTCGAATACTCTGATCCTGTGTTCTCGTCGACCTCGGCAATAAGGCCCTCGATCACTTCCTTCAGCTCGGAGGAAAGCGAAAGGAGCTCGCCGTCAAGCTCTTCGTTCCTTCTCTCCTTCTCCTCGACTTCCCTTTCAAGCCTCTCAACTTTCTCATTGCTCTCTGAAAGCATGGAACGGAGCCTGTTCAGGTGCTTCTCGCTCTCCTCGAACTGCTCTTCCTTCTCTGCAAGCGACTCTATATACTCATCCAGATCGCTTTTGTCCTTATCGAGCTGGTTCCTGATGTTCTCTGCCTTGTCATCAAATTCGAGAGCCTGCCTATTGTTCTCCTGGAAGTTTGAAGTCAGGATCTCAGACATCTGGATATTGCTGTTTATCTTGCCTTCGATGGATGTCATCTCAAGCTGGAGGCGATGGAGCGTCTCGTCCTGCGCCTTCATGGCATCCTGCAGCGCATTTATCTCCACGCCAAGGTCCTCGCTGTCCTTCTTGTACTTCTCGACAAGCGAAGCCCCTTCCTGGAGCATCTTCATCCTCTGGTCGTTGACGTTCTGGTAATTGCGGAGCTGCCCGATATTGAACTCGACATCAAGCTGGAAAAGCCTGTCATTGAGGCCTTTTGCCTTCTTTGCCCTCTCTGCCTGGGTACGCGTGCGGTTGCATATGCGCTCAGCTTCCCTAGCCTGTATCTCGATATCCCTGATGTTCTCGTCCGTGCGCTCTATCTTGTTCTGCGCCTCGCTGCACTGCTTCTTGAATCTCGATATCCCGGCAGCTTCCTCGAAGACATACCTCCTGTCCTCCGGCTTGTTCGAGAGGATCTGGTCTATCTTGCCCTGCTCAAGGATTGAATACGCGCTTTTGCCGACTCCTGTATCATAGAAAAGCTCGGCGATATTCTTCAGAAGGCATCTGTTCTTGTTGAGATAGTACTCGCTGTCACCTGAGCGGAAGACACGCCGCCTGATCTCTATCTCCTCGACTTCCGTCGGAAGCCTGTGCTCGCTGTTGTCTATGACGAGAGTCACCTCGGCAAAGTTCATCGGCTTCCTTGTATCGGTGCCGTTGAATATGACATCTTCCTTCTTCCCGGCCCTGATAGTCTTCATGCTCTGCTCGCCCAGCACCCACTTGACGGCATCGACGATATTCGACTTGCCGCAGCCATTAGGGCCGAGCAGCGATGTTATGCCATCTGCAAAGTCAATATGGGTCTTATCCGGAAAGCTCTTGAAGCCGAAGAGATCAAGCGATTTTAAGAACAATGCCAACTCCTTGAAAGAAAATCCTTGGAATTATAGCATCAAGTAAAGGTTGAAGACAATGGAAGCGAGCCTGTTTGAAGATGATGGAGCAAAGAGCATAGCATGCGGCAGCGATGAGGCCGGAAGAGGCCCTCTTGCAGGTCCTGTAGTGGCTGCTGCGGTCATCCTTCCTGACAACTTTCCTGTCGGAATCCTCGGGGACAGCAAGAAGCTGAGCCAGAAGAAGAGGGAGGAAGCGGAAAAGATCATAAAGGAAAAGGCAGTATGGGCCGTTGCTGCCGTGAGCCATAAGGATATAGACAGGATAAACATACTCAACGCATCGATGCTCGCTATGAAGAAGGCCTACGAGAAGGTGCGCAAGGCAATGCAGCCTGACATATTGCTGGTTGACGGCAACAAGAGACCTGATGTGGACATCCCATGCACGGCGATCGTGAAGGGAGACAGCAAGATCCCGGAGATCATGGCAGCCTCGATACTGGCCAAGTGCGAAAGGGACAGGCTCATGGAGCTTGCTGACAGGAAATGGCCGGAATATGGATACAGGAAGCATAAAGGCTATCCGACAAAGGCCCACATTGAGGCAATAAAGAAAAATGGCCCATCCCCTATCGAGAGGATGAGCTTTCACACAGAAGCCGATGAGACGAAGGAGCTCTTCTAGTCCTCCTCCCTGTCTTCCCTTCTCGCGCGCGGTGCCTGAGGCGCACGCCTTGTCCCATGCTGCTTTATGAAATCAAGCGACTTCTGGAATTCCTTTATGAACTCCCCCAGATCTTCCTGATAGACTATGACGGACTGCCTGAGATACCTTCCTTCCGTATCCGTCGGCCTCGACTCCACGATATTGAGGAACAGATCCCCGTAGATATTCTCCTTCACATTGAAGAAATAAGTCCTGTCGTTTCTTGTCAGCTTGGTCGCGAAGACCTCTCCACGCTCTCCCATATAGGAACCCTCCGTAAATATATATATTGCAACACTACATCATTTTCACGCTTTAGGCTACTGGCACAGGAAGAACATATGCAGCTGCTATATCAAAGAACATTGAATCAGGCTAAACAAACCATAAACTCCACATAAACTATACATATCGTTAATTGGTAAAAAAAAGTTATGTGACTATATATAAAAAAAGTTATGAAACAGAGATTCAAGAAAATTTGGTCGGCACTGATCGTACTGATCGTGTCCTCTCCTCTGGCTTTTGCCTCCGCGCCGCCTGTCGTGACGCTTGACGAGGCCATAGAAGCTGCAGAGGAAAACAGCATAAGCCTGGAAAGCGCAAGGATAACGCTTTCGAACGCGATGCGGAACGCAGATGCTGTGATGAAAACATTCATGCCGGATATCTCTGCGACGGCCAGCCTGACCACAGGCGCGGCCTTTCCAGGGCAGAATCCGGCATCAGCTGGCTTCCCGTCCATTGGGGACAGCATATCAGAACCGGCATTCCTGGGCCTCACGGCAAGCGCGTCGCTGAATGCTGAGTTCTCCTTCACTGGCAACATGATAACCGATGGCAGAACAAGGCAGCTGCAGAAGGAAGGCGCGATGCTCAGCTATGACAGCACATGGTCCTCGCTGGAGGAAGCCATCACGACAGCATACTGGAACATCGCAGCACAGGATGCGGCAATAAAGAGCGCCGAGCTTGCGCTTGCTGACGCGCAGTCACAGTATGACAATGCGCTCGAGAGCTATGACAACGGGCTTGTTGACGAGCTATCATTGCTTCAGCTCAGGCTGGCTCTGAAAAATGCAGAGATGCAGGTCAGGACACTTCAGGACAGACGCTCCATAATGGTTTCCGCATTCTCTGACCTAACCGGGATCGAAGGTGATTTCTCCGTATCGGAATTCCCTGGCCTCACCACGCTCTCCCTTCCTGCCCCAGAGGATCTTTTCACGCAATACGGGGAGAACACGCTGGATGTGAAGATCGCGCGCAACAATCTGAAGACAGCCGAGAACAACGTGGATACGGCAAAGCTCAGCACATACGTGCCTGTAATCAGCGCATCGGTTGGCTACTCATACAGCGGAAGCGGATTCCAGAAGTATCAGGACAAACTCAATCCTTATTCGAACAATTCGCATAGCCTGACAGGAACGGTCGCTGTGACATTGCCTATCAGCAGCATGCTCCCTGGATCTTCCAGCTCCATGAGCATAAAGGATGCGGAGGACAACGCAAGGATACAGGCGCTTTCGCTGCAGAGCACGAAGGACACGCTTCTTGAATCAATAAGGGAGGATGTCATCGCGATAAACCAGTATCAGAGCAACATCACAATACTGGATGAAGCACTGGAGACTGCGAAGATGTCATACGAGCTAGCATCACAGTCATATGACGCAGGACTGATGACAGCAGACGATCTTTCCTCTGCGAGGAATGATGTGCTCACAGCGGAGATAAACCTTCTCAACACAGAGCTTTCGCATCTTCAGTCATGCTATTCGCTCTCATTCAACCTTGGAATCGATATAAACGAACTATTCACCAGCTACGCTTCTAGCGAGGAGAACGCATAATGGACGAGAACAACAAGAAAGACCTTACCGAACAGGTAGAGGACTCCAAGATATCTTTTGAGAAACTTGCGAAGGCAAAGCCTTCAGCTTCAAAGTTTGACAGGATCACAACGATCATACTGCTTGCTATCTGCGTGGCGCTTGCTGCGTATGTGATACTGGGGACCGTGACGGCTGAGGCACCTGCTGCAGTGCAGACGACAACCTCCGCAAGCATAAACATATCAGCTGAGACGGTGCAGCCTGGCCTCTTCCAGCGCTTCACAAGGCTCAACGGGGAGATAGGAAGCGACAACTCTGATGTTGCAGCCCTTCCTGATACATCAGGCACAGTGACATCGATCCTCGTAAGAAGGGGCGATATGGTAACGAAGGACCAGGTCATCGCATACATAGATCCATCGAGGCCTGGAATGAACTACAAGGAAAGCCCGGTGACAAGCCCTGTTGATGGCATGATCACATCAATTCCTGTATCTGTTGGAGAGACTGTATCGGCATCCTCCGCAATCGCCACAGTCGCGGGAGACAAGACACTTTACATAGAGGCATCCCTTCCTGAGCGCTACACAGGGACGACAGAGGTCGGCATGGACGCATACTTCACAAGCGTCGCATACCCAGGCGAGACATTCACAGGAAAGCTTTCCTTCATCGCACCTACCGTCAATACGACAAACCGCACGTCCGATATCGAGCTTGACATAACCGAAGGACAGGACAAGCTCAAGGAAGGCATGTTCGTAACTGTGGATCTTGTGACAGAAGAGCAGCAGGATGTAATAACAGTCCCATCTGACGCTATCACGGAGGTCCTTGACGGAAGCATAGTCTACACAGTCGTCGACGGAAAGGCCGTACGCACACCTGTGACTACAGGTAGCAGCAATGATACGCGCACTGTCATAACCAGCGGCCTTGATGCAGGAGACGTTGTAGTGACAGCAGGAACTGTTTCCGATGGAAGCAGCGTCAATGTGCTTTGACAAGGAGTAAGTGATGACAGTATCTGAACTATCGGTAAGACGACCGGTACTCATGACGATGATCTATCTCCTGATTGTCGTCATTGCGCTGGTCTTCCTTCCAAGGATGGAGATAGCGCTCTATCCTGATATCGACCTGCCTGTCATAACGGTCTTCGTTGACTGCAATGATGCGGGTCCTGAAGAGATCGAGCAGCAGGTAGCAAAGGAACTGGAGGAGTACTTCAGCTCGCTTGAGAACCTAAGCGACATCACGACAGTATCAAGCGATGGCAGCTGTATAGCAGTCCTGCAGTATGACTATGGAACAGATCTCGATGACTCTGAGAGAGACCTGAACTCAGTCATCACGATACTCTCGCAGCTCCTGCCTACATGGACAGAGACACCACAGTACTTCAGGCTTGACTCTATGGGAGCCTCATCCGCGCTCACGCTTTCACTTACCAGCGATACGATGACGCTTGATGAGCTGAAGATGCTTGGAGAGAACACCATCTCCCCTCTCATCGAAAGAATCCCGGGCGTCGGCCAGGTATCTGTAAGGGGCGGAAGCGATGTCGAATACCATATCGATGTCGATCCGAACAGGCTTGAGGCTTACGGCCTTACGCTCACGCAGCTTATCAGCGCGGTATCAGCTGACAACATCCAGGCAACCGGCGGAGAGATCACCGAGAATGGAAGGAACATACAGGTCGCGGCAGACGCGAGGTATGTCAAGTTCGCTGATATCGGGAACACGGTAATAACCAAGATTGATGGCACTCCTATCAGGATCAATGATGTAGCGACAGTCGTGAGGGGAAATGACGACACGAACAGAAGCGAATCATATCTTGGCACAGAGCGCATCGTCACTATGAGCATCACGAATGACTCTGACAGCAATGCCACGACAGTAGCATCAGCGGTACTCGCACAGCTCGACACCATACGTGCAGAGCTGCCGGAAGGTGTCAACCTTGAGCTTCTCAGGGATTCCACCGAGATGATAACAAGCACCATGAGCGAAGCGTTCAACTCGCTTTACCAGGGTGTCATACTCGCAGCTCTCATAATCTGGCTCTTCCTGCGCGGGATAAAGACCACGATAATAATCTCGCTCTCGATGCCTATCTGCGTACTCATAACGATGATGGTGATGTCCATCTTCGATGTGACTATCAATGCGATGAGCATGTCCGGCCTCATCCTCGGAATCGGAATGATAGTTGACGCCTCGATCGTCATACTTGAGAACACCTATTCATACCGCCAGCTTGGAGAGAAGAGCGCCGTGGCCGCAATCCTCGGAAGCAAGAACATGTTCAACGCCATCTTCGCATCGACGCTGACGACAATCTGCGTGTTCATCCCTATCATAATATTCAAGAATGATCTTGAGTTCCTTGGGATCATGTTCCAGGATATCGTTATAACAGTATGTATATCGCTTGCATGCTCTCTGTTCGTCGCAGTCACGCTCGTCCCTGCCCTGTGCGGCTCTATCCTCCGCATCAACACAAGGACGCAGAAGCCGCTGAAGATCAGGTGGATGAAGAGAATCGACGATGCCATGGAAGCATTCGAAGGATCAATGAAGAGAGGTTATGTGCGGCTTCTTGCATACTTCATGAGGCACCGCTTCCTCCTCATCATGCTCCTCGTGCTCCTTCTGGCATTCTGCCTAAAGCTCTTCCCGATCCTCGGCTTCGACCTTATGCCGCAGCAGACGACAGACGATGAGGTCACGCTGGATCTTGAGCTCGAGATGGGAACAAGCATAGACGTCACAAGGGAGTACGTGATGGATATGTACGACAATGTTCTTTCAGTGCTCCCTGAAGGTTCCTACGAGAGCATACAGCTCTATATAGGAACAGGAATGCTCTCAGCGTCTGAGAATACCGGAAGCATCACAGTCAAGCTCCCTGACATCACGGAGCAGACCATAAGCGCATCTGAGGTCCAGGATCTGATAAGGCCGTTCCTTGATGATGATCCAAGTGCCGACTGGATCTTCGAAAGCTCTTCAGCCGGCGGCTCAAGCGCCATAGATGTCGAGATCCACAGCGAGGAAATGGATGCCGCAAAGTATACAGCGGACCAGATCGTGGCAATCATGCACGAGCATGTGCCAGGTGCGACGAACATCAGCAGCGATGCTGACAACGGATCACCTAAGGTCAGCGTGAATATAGACAAGGACCTTGCCTCCGACTATGGCATCACACCATCCACGGTGACGACTGTGCTGCAGACGGCAATCTCCGGCTCGACCGCCTCGACGATATCAACGTTCGACAGCACCGAGACATACGACGTGGTTGTGGAAATAGCGCCTGACGCACTCCAGACAGTCGACCAGCTCGGACAGCTCCTGATTCCTTCGAACTCTGGAATGATAAGGCTCGACACGATCGCCACATTCGAGAGAACCACCTCGCCTGTATCCATCACCAGGGAGAACAGGGTCAGGGTCAACCATGTCACTGCTGATCTGCTGCCTGGCTACTCAGCATCTGTCGTGCAGAATGAGGTCAACAGCGCGCTTGATGAGTACCTGATCATACCTGATGGCATCGAGATCGTGCAAAGCGGGCAGATGAGTGATTTCGCAGGCTATATGGGAACGCTCATCATGATCGTGCTGCTGGCACTGTTCCTGGTATATGCTGTCATGGCTGCACAGTTCGAGTCCCTGATAGATCCTCTTATCATATTCGCGACTATACCGCTTCTGATGATAGGAGTGATACTGATACATCTTTTCTACGGGCAGTCCTTCTCGCTCTTCTCCATTGTCGGCATAGTAGCCCTCATAGGAGTAGTCGTGAACAACGGAATTGTCCTGATAGACTGCATCAACAGGCTCGTCAAGCAGAAGGTTCCTGTAAGGCAGGCATGCCTGCAGGCGGCATATGGACGTCTGAGGCCGATACTCATGACGACGCTCACGACGATACTTGGCCTCATTCCTATGGCGTTCTTCCCTGGAGAAGGCGCAGAGATGCTTCAGCCTATAGCCCTCACGTTCACAGGCGGAATACTTACAGGAGCGTTCCTGACGCTGCTGCTCTCCCCTGTCCTCTACTCAATATTCAATGAGAGACGTGAGAAGAAGTATGACGATCCGGAGTCCCTTACGAACCAGCTGAGGGAATACGATGGAAGAAGGCTCGCAAAGCTCGACGACTTCGTCGGCTGATAAGCAGCATCCTGAATATGATGCCGGAGCAAAAGACGCTCCGGCATTTTCATCTGCTTTTCCATCCTATTAATCGGAACATGAATGCAGTGGGAAAACCATGAATGAACGCTGCTAGTTTACATTGTATTATATATGAAACATATATAAATAAAATATTAAAAACATTGATTATCAATTGATTGAATATCATAATGATAGCAATTCCATAAGGACACGAAGCTTATGGTACGAAAAAGAAAAGGCCTTGGCAGAACCAAGGTCTAATCAGGAAAGCGACCGACGGGAATCGAACCCGCATCTTCAGCTTGGAAGGCTGAGGTAATAGCCATTATACCACAGTCGCAAAAGCAACAGGATGAATATAGCTGTTTTCGGATATATGTGTCAATCGGTTTATTGAAATTATCTTTTCCTTTTTCACATGAATCCCTATACTCTCAGCTATGGACATTCTTCTTGAACGTTATGCAGAACTAATTGTCAGAAGCGCGCTGAAGCTTTCAAAGGGTGATGTGCTGTCAATCAACGCAGAGGAAGAGAACTCTGAACTAGCCCATTACATCGCAAAGCTCGCAAAGGACATAACAGGAAATGGAAGCTATATACAGAACATAGAAAACGGCAAGGTGACTGAAACAGAGGAGGCTGAAAGCGAATATCCGATAAACCTAAGGCCCACTGCCCTTCTTTACCTGCCGGTATACAGGCAATCAGGGAAAGCAGAGGAAGAGAAGCTGTTCTCACCTCCCGAGATCCAGTCATACAGGCATCTTTCAGAACCTCTCGACAACCCTGAGCCCTCGATTCCATTCGTCACAGCCCCTGTCCCGTCTGAGGCGTGGGGACGGATGATTGACGAGGAATGGGGGATGAGGGAGTCGGCAGTGCTGCTCTCTGATCTCCTGTCGCTTTCGGAAGATACATACCTTGAGGAGCGCCGGGAGATGGAGGATATACTCCTGTATGAGCGAGACAGGCTCAATGAGAAAGGATACGCGAGATGCAGGATCGAGGATGAGGAAGGAAGCGATATATCGTTCTCATTCCTTCCAGGCTCCGCTTTCGCCACAACTGTCACAACGCTGAGATCGGGGCGCAGGTTCATCCCGACAGTCTATGCCTCAGATATCTTCAGGGCCATAGATCCGGCATCTGCGGAAGGATACTTCACCATAACGCATCCCGTGATGGTATTCGGCCATATGATAAGGAATCTCTCATGCCGCGTTGAGAAAGGACGGATCGTCGACTTCACCACAGATGAGGAATCAGGGCGCATGCTCAGCCTTTTCCTTCAGCAGGATGAGAATGCAGGAAGATTGTCTGAGCTCATCCTTGCAGAGGAAGGCACCGCTGCGGCGAACACTGAGATATTCGCGCTCCCAGAATGGGACAGGATGAGAGGTGTCGCGCTTACTGCAGGCGGTCCGAGACCGGAGAGCCTCATAAGCGATGAGGCCAGAAGCAAGGCAAATGATTCGCTGCTGACCCTTACGTTCCCGATAGGATCTGATACAGCGACAATAACAGCCATCACTGATGATGGCGATGAATATGTCATAATGGAAGATGGTTTTATGAAGGAAGAATGATCATGCGTTGAGGTCTGAGACCAGCTTCAGGCCTTTCAGCGTATGGAGGGAGTCGACAGCATCGAGCCGTGGTATAAGCTCTGAGATTGTCTGTGAAAGCCCTCCTGTCGCTATGACATAAAGATGCTCCCCTATCTCATTCTCCGTATGGGCTATGAGGGAATCGACAAGCCCTGCGTAGCCTAGCATTATGCCGCCGCGTATCGATTCCTGGGAGTCCCTTCCCATCACCTTATCAGCTATCTTGAGCTCAACCTGCGGAAGCTGTGCTGTATTCCCGAAAAGCGCATTGACTGCCGTGACAAGCCCAGGCGCGATCGAGCAGCCAAGAACCTCTCCCCTGCCATTTACTGCGGAGAGTGTAAGCGCTGTCCCGAAGTCAACGACCATGACAGCCGAATCCTCCTTCACATGATGGGCATATGCAAGATTGCATAATATGTCTGAACCAAGCTCTGGTGGAATCGAAGGCCTGACAAGCCCGGTGTTTATGTCATGGGTGACAATCAGCGGATTTATATGGAAAAGACGCTGGAGATTCTTCTCGACAGATCTTGTGAGATTAGGCACGACCGATGAGATTATCGCCCGGTCGACGCTTCCCGGCCTTATGCCGCTCTCCCTGAACAGCGCATTGAAGACAACAAAGTACTCATCGCTTGTCTTCCGGGTATCTGTATATACCCGGAAAGACTGCACGAACTGATCTCCATCGAAGATCGCGAGCACGATATTGGTGTTTCCTATATCAGCAGCGACAAGCATCAGATCAAGACCACCTGCTTCGTATTCTTGTAAGCCTTGGCACGCTGTGCGTTGATGGACTCATCATTGATATAGTCCTCGAAGCTCGTAAGCTTGTCGATGATCCCATCAGGAGTGAACTCGATTATCCTGTTTGCTATGGAGTCAACGAACTGATGGTCATGGGAGTTGAACAGTACGACTCCCTTGAAATCGATGATGCCGTTGTTCAGTGCCTGGATTGACTCAAGGTCCAGATGTGATGTCGGCTCATCGAAGATCATGCAGTTCGCACCCTGAAGCATCATCTTCGCCAGCACAACCCTGACCCTCTCGCCTCCGGAAAGGACGTTGCATGGCTTGAGCGCCTCATCCCCCGTGAACAGCATCCTGCCCAGGAATGAACGGACATACGTGTCATCATCCTCTGTGGAGAACTGCTGGAGGTAGTCAGCTATAGACTCGTTATCCTTGAACATGCCGCTGTTGTCCTTAGGGAAATATGAGAGGGATGTCGTGACACCCCATGTATAAGTTCCTTCATCTGGTTCCATCTCGCCGGCGATTATCTGGAAAAGCACTGTCTTGGCAAAATGGTTAGGACCAACGAATGCAACCTTATCGCCTGGGTTGATAGTCAGCGAGAGATTGTCCAGGACCTTCTCTCCCTCGATCGTCTTGGAGAGATTCTTGATCTCAAGCACGTTCTTCCCGATCTCCCTGTTAGGCTTGAATGCCACATATGGGAACCGTCTCGAAGATGGCTTGATGTCATCAATGGTAAGCTTGTCTATGAGCTTCTTGCGGCTTGTTGCCTGCTTTGCCTTAGCTACATTCGAAGAGAAGCGCTGGATGAATTCCTTGAGCTCGGCGATCTTCTCCTCCCTTCTCTTCTTCTCATCCTTCAGCTGCTTTGCTGCAAGCTGCGATGACATATACCAGAAGTCGTAGTTTCCGACATAGAGCTGGATCTTGCCGTAGTCGATATCACAGATATGCGTACAGACTGTATTCAGGAAATGCCTATCGTGCGATACGACAATGACTGTATTGCTGAAATCCTCAAGATAGTCCTCAAGCCAGTGTATGGACTCAAGGTCAAGATGGTTCGTAGGCTCGTCCAGAAGGAGGATATCAGGATTGCCGAAGAGCGCCTGGGCAAGAAGGACTCGGACCTTGAGATTATCCTCGATCTCAGCCATCTTCTTCTCGTGCATGTCCTGCGTTATCCCAAGCCCGTCAAGCATCTGGCCTGCGTTGGCCTCAGCCTCCCAGCCTCCCAGCTCTGCGAACTCGCCTTCAAGCTCCGCCGCCCTTATGCCATCTTCCTCTGAGAAGTCAGCCTTTGCATAGATCTCATCGCGCTCCTGCATCACATCATAGAGCTTCTGATGGCCCATTATGACTGTATCGATCACGCGGTAGTCATTGAAAGCGAAGTGATCCTGCCTGAGCACAGCCATCCTCTCGCCTGGTGTCACGATGACCTCTCCAGTATCAGGCTCAAGCTCGCCGGACAGTATCTTGAGGAATGTCGACTTTCCCGCGCCGTTTGCACCGATTATTCCATAGCAGTTTCCAGGTGTGAACTTGATGTTCACTTCCTTGAACAGCACCTGGGTTCCATATGAGAGCGAAATATTAGAAGCTGTAATCATTACGTTCTTTCCTAATTCTATTATATAGATGGAATAAAACCATCTGGTCAAAACGACCAACAGGCACTTTACATTATAATCGCATTCAAGTCAATCGAGGTGTGTCGACAACGGCACAAGCTACATGATATCAGCAAGGCCGGCAAGCCTGACAGCATCCTTCATAAGCCTCTTCATATCAACATCCACAGCCTTGCCATCCACGCTCAGCACGGGAACAAGGCACATAAGGAACGGATCTGTCTCGCTGAGCCTGCTGTCATCAGAAGCGATAGCGACGAATCCGATGAAATCAAGGATGTCGAGCATCTTATGCTCATCAAGGGCACCTACCACATCCTCAAAGGAGGCTGAGCCTGCATCTATCCCGGCTATCAGGGATATGAGATCCGCCGGCAGCTCATACGATGCGATCTCCATCGCATATGCCCGCAGCTCATCACGTGATGCCCCGATAAAGCCCAGATATGAGTCAAGCATATCCTCATCAAGGTAGAATGAAAGCTCAACGCTCCCCTTGCCTGAAAGCGTTGTGTCAGCAGACACTGAGAGCGTAAGCAGAGGGTCAGTCCTCCAGGAAGCCTCAGCCACGGAGACTCCATCGATATCTGCAGAGTCAGTCCACCCGCCAGCCCTGTAAAGCATCGACACGCCATCATATGAGACAGCAAGCGATGCAGATCCGCCTTCGAAGTCCATCATCGGCGAAAGCCTTATCACGCCCCTGCCATCAACGACAGAGAAATCGTCAAGAGCTACATAGAGCATGAGGGCATCCCAGAACGCCCTTCCCTGGCCGACAAGGCTGTCAGAGAGGATATCATCAAGGGAAAGGCCTGAATCCTCAGCAAGGAAAGGAAATGCGATGATATTCCCAGCAGGATAGCCATACTGGGCGGAGACATCATACTCACTCCTTCCATCCACTGCATAGAGCAAGCCTGGAACAGCTGTCGAAAGCGTTACAAACGGTTCTGCCGCAGCGCTGACTGAGAAAGCCATCAGCACAGCGATAGCCAATAAAATGATCTTCTTCATGGCATAATGATAATGGAAGGCTTGCAAAAGAAAAAGCCCACCCCAAGCTAAAGGGTGAGCCGATAGTCCCTAGCGGAATCGAACCGCTATTTAGAGACTGAGAATCTCCTGTCCTAACCGTTAGACGAAGGGACCATTATACTGGGATGGAGGGACTCGAACCCCCAAAGGCAGAACCAGAATCTGCAGTGTTACCGTTACACCACATCCCAATCTCCAAATCCTATGCAAGGGTACAGAATAGACGCTATAATGTCAACAGCATTTCACGAAAAATTTACCTGAATTTTGCAATCGACGGCAATGCAACGAGTTATCATGCCTTCTTGAAGGCGGAGACACGTGCCGATGCGCTCAGCGAGCTGTCATCATGGAATCCATCCTTCAGATACATATAGCCAAGGCCGGCAACCATCGCTCCATTGTCCGTGCAGAGCTTCAGGGATGGGAACGTCACTGTATAGCCCCCCTTCTCAAGATCCTTAAGCTCAGATCTCAGAAGAGAGTTGGCCGCAACGCCGCCTCCTGCAGAGACCCTCATTAGCCCTGTATCCTTAAGAGCTTTCCTGACACGTCTCATGAGTATGCCCACAGCCTGGCGCTGGAATGATGCGGCTATGTTCTCAGGAGTATCCGGAGCATCTCCATTCCTGAACTTGTCCTTCTGGTTTATGACGGCAGTCTTGAGCCCCGAATAGCTCATATCATATGGATGCTCTGTCCTGTCAAGCGTAGGGCCAGGGAATAGGAACGCATTGGGATCACCCGACTTTGAAAGCCTGTCTATTACCACGCCTCCAGGGAATCCAAGATCATAGAACTTGGCAACCTTGTCAAAGGCCTCGCCTATCGCGTCATCGATCGTGGTGCCAAGCACATCGACCTTGTCATAGCTTTCGACACGGCATATGACAGTATGCCCACCGGACACAAGCACCCCAAGGTAAGGATATTCCAGAGGATTCTCTATCTGCGAGGCATAAAGATGGGCCCGGATATGATCAATCCCGATGAAAGGTATATGCAGCGCGGTTGCAAAGCACTTGGCAAAGCTCACTCCGACAAGAAGCGATCCAAGCAGGCCGGGACGCGATGTGACAGCGACTGCATCGATGTCGCCTTTTCCCAAGCCTGCCTGTGCGATGGCAGCTTCCACCACCTGCGCTATCCATTCTGTATGGAGACGCGAGGCAAGCTCAGGAACGACTCCCTGATAAGGCTTATGAAGCTCTATCTGCGTCGCTATCACATTGGAAAGTATTTCCCTGCCATCTCGGACAACGGCAGCGCTGCATTCATCGCAGCTTGTCTCTATTCCAAGAACAATCATTCTGCATCCACTTCTACGATATCTCCGCCTGAGATAGTTTCCAGTATCGCCTGAAGGTCAGAGACGGAGCCATCCTCGAAAAGATATTCATAAACACCCTTTGCCCAAGGTACTCCGATCTGAACACCATTCTGCATAGATTTTTCAGTCAGATCCTGAAGATAGGACAGGCTGTTACTGTCTATAGCTATCTCATTAGAATCATAACTTCTTTCCATGTTCCAAGCCCCTCCTAGTGTCTTAGGAAAAGATAATCACCATAG
>CASFMA010000049.1 GCA_949295675.1 uncultured Spirochaetales bacterium
ATATACCTTGCCATAGATTTTACCCTCCAGTAAACATGTGTCAGTTTTATACTGTGCTTAAGCACAGCCTCTATACTTTATAGCGTAAGAAATCCTATGTCAATTATTATACGAAAACCTATTGTCTAAGTTTCAAAAATACGCTAGATTACCATTTAGTGTTCAGAACACGGTCGATCCTGTAGCTCAGCTGGATAGAGCGTCCGCCTCCTAAGCGGAAGGTCAGCAGTTCGAATCTGCTCAGGATCATCTTAAGACACAAAAGGCAATACAAAGCCTTTCAGAAGCAAACAAGGAGCGGTATTTTAAGGAGCCGCTCCTTATTTCTTTATGTATAAAGAACAGCTCTCAAGCTATAAGCTCTGATGAAACCTTACATCGATTCCATAAAATCACGTTCCGACAGGTAATTCGAAGTGGTTTTAATCGGCAACCAAGAAGAGCCTCATGTTCTTGACAGGAGGCTCCACGGCTTTCACCTATTTTAGAAACCATCTCGTGAGGATTGAAAAGCTCGCCCTGTCCTCACCGATTATCGCGATGTTCTATTCCCACTCTTCCTGTTCACCTAATCAAGGAGCAGAAGGAACATCTATCAGCCCTGACGGAAATCAGCATAGAGTGGGATCGTATCTTCCTTCCTGTACTTCTCTACAAGCGCCTGGCTGTAAGGGACACCTGTCCGCTTCGCCTCAAGCATTGCCTGATACTCGAAGTACCCGTCAGAATAAACTCTCTTTCCCTCCCTCACCGTAGAAGGCTCCCTTGAATAAGCCTTCTCAAGGAAATCCAGCTTCTTCAGGGCAAGGGCTGAAGGGAGAACCTCCTGCCATACCCGCTCATTATCCTTGATATCATCATCAAGGCAATCGTAGTATTCCCATGCCTTGTCATCCTCGCCTGCTTCAACCAAGAGGGAGATATACTCCGCAGCATATTCACGGAGCTTAGACAGCTTGCAGCACCTGCCCATATAATCTATGGCCTTGCTGATATCTCCCCTGTATATCCAGACCTGGGCAAGATTCCTGAGCGAGAAGGCATTCTCGCGGATTCCCAAAGCTTCAGAGAACGCCTCCTCCGCGCCATCGGCATCTCCATTTTCCAGCAGCAGCACGCCAAGCAGGTTCAGGGCATTGCAGTTCTTCCCTCCAGCTGCAGCTTTCCGCAGCAATGGCAGCCAGCGCTCATCGACGATAAAAGAGGATGGCAGCTCAGCATCATCGATGATGCCTTCTTGCAGGAGAAGAAGCCATGGCTCCTCTTTTTCAGATATCGAGGAAAGGGGGAAAAAGAAACCATCAGGAGTGATGCCTGGCTCCCTCAGCTCTTCAAGAGCCCCGAAGCCTGATCCGATATGGATAAGATCATCTGGCCTTATATTCCTGTATCTCCGATATTCAGCCAGTCTCTCAGATACCAGCGATTGAGGGACGATGCTGTCTATCACATCATAGACCCGGCTGCGTGATTCATCCCATTCGCCGCTGCAGCATGATACGCCCAGTTTTGCGCCGCCGAAGAACTGGACGAAATCCCACTCGCAGCTGCCGGGGATATCCATGCCGTGCATCTGTGTCCTTGCAAACCCCGCCTGAAGCTCCACATAATCACCCTCTCCAGGAAGGGAAAGATAGTCCCTCCAATGCCGGCCGCCTTTCAAGCCGCCCCAGCAGAACATCTTCCTATAGCGGAGCATCTCGCTTGAGCGGTCGAAGAATATCCAGCCATCAGGATAGGAAGCAGCTTCCCATGTCTCGTCAAGCGAGGCCTCATTCTGGAAGAAATACTCATTTGAATAGTCAGTGAAGTTCTCAGGATAGGAGAAATCAACACCATCCTTCACTGCCGGGATATATGGCAAAGTCCCATGGGCCATGCACTTCGCGGCATTCTCATCCGCAAGGGAAGCAGGATGTATGTATATTATCTCAGGAGAGCCGGAGAACACCCTCAGCCCCTTGACCTCTGGAACAGCTGTATTCGTCCACCAGTAGAATGGGACAGGAACATCCTTCCTGTTGACGATCCTTGCATAGCAGGAAAGGAAATCATCCCCATCACGCAAATGGAAATCAACTGACCAGTATAGACCTTTGCATCTTTCATATTCGTAGCACCTGATGAATTTCACGCCATCAGCTTCCATGATCGAGACGAAAAGATCATCACATGTCGTGAAAGTGTGCCCTAGCTGGCCTATGTTCCACTCTATTCCGCCGCTGAACCATGCGCGCCTTATCGCCAGGTCTGCTATACGCAGCGCCTTGTTATGGAACAGAAGCTCCTTATTGTCTTTCTTCAGGAACAATGAGACAAGCCTCATCCCGAACTCAGGCCAGAACTCCGCCCTGATGAGATCGTTCTCCATGACTATTGTCTTCACGACAACATCATCTATTGAGCGGGAATAATCATCCTGCCTGAGATATGGAAGGATCCTGTCACCTGTCTCATAGCCATACCCTTCCCTCTCCTCCGGCAGGAGAAGAGAATCATCAACAGCTTTTGAATGCGACTTTGACCGGAAGATCGGAAGCCTGTTCTCCCTTATGATCCGGCTGCCTTTCATCAATGCCGATGAGACTTTTATGTCCATATGCAGAACTCTCCTTCAATACAATGCGATCTCTCTGAGAGACCAGGCGTCAAGCTCTTCCTGCAGCGATACAGCGAAAGGCTGGGAAGACATAGCAGGATAGATATCCCTGATCTCCTCAGGATCATCTTCCAGGTCATACATCTCGTACACGGCCCCTTCCCCCGATGGATACCTTATAAGCTTGTACCGGCCTTTGCGGAGCATGGTCATGGCGTGGGCCTTGTCATCACCTATTATGGAGAAGGACTCATCATCCCAGCCTATGCTGTCATCTTCTATAAGAGGCAGCATTGATTTCGACTCAATGCCCTTGTTCCCACTCTTCAGCCCTGCAATATCCAGGATTGTCGAATACAGGTCGATTGTATTCACGATCCTCCTGCTCCTGCGCCCATCCTTATGATTGGGGAGCTTTATCATCAAAGGGACCTTCACGCATGAATCATACATCTGCCCCTTGAAGAAAAGCCCATGCTCTGCCAGATGATCGCCATGATCGGAAGAGAAGATGATCAGCGTATCATCATACAGGCCAGAAGCCTTGACATATGACAATATGCGGCCGATAGATTCATCTATCATCTTCATCTGGCCATAGTACTGCGCAATCACTTCCTTCGCGTCATCTTCTGAGATGCTTTGCCTTATATGCTCATAGATCTTCCTTGTATTCCTCTCAAAGACAGGGCAGCCCGCTTTATAGTCCTTATAGAAGGAACGTGGAAGCTCTATCTTATCCTTGCTGATCCACTCATCATATGGCTTTGGCGCCTTATATGGCTGATGCGGCCCGAAATAAGAGCAATAGAAGAAGAAAGGCCTGGACTTATCACGGTTCTCAAGGAAATCTATCGTGCATCTCTCTGTCCATGCCGTCTCATGCTCAGGCACTGTCCTGAAACCTGAGCCAAGTATGAAACGCTTGAGATCGTCATCATAGGAAAGCTCATCGGCATTGAAGAGATCCACCGGATCGACACCTTTATCATGGTAGTTCTGCCTTAGCCATCTTATATACTCAGAATGATCAGGATCATCGGAATAGACTGAATAAGGAGCATCGCTGAGGTGCGACACCTCAAACCCATACTCAGGCTTTTCAGGCGGATAGAAGTGAAGCTTCCCTGCCATTCCCGTCTGATACCCGCCCTTCTGCAGCTCTGCGGGAAGGAATGTTATGCCATCCTTGAATGTGACCCAGTTCTTGACTATCCCCGTAGCTGGCGGATAGAGCCCTGTCTTGAGGCTTGTCCGCGCAGGTCCGCATACAGGACAAGGCGTATAGGCATTCTCGAAAACCACAGCATCATCTGCAAAGGCATCAAGATTATCTGTCATATGGGCAGGACCGCCGGCGGATGAGAGAGCGGTGCTTTTCTGCTGATCGGTCATTATCCATAGGATATTGCATTGCTTTTCCATGATCACCCCTTTATGCCGCCTGCAGTTATACCGGCGACAATCCTGTCTGAAAGGAATATGTAGAGTATGAATGTCGGGAGGAAGACAACGACGACTGCCGCGAACATCCCGGCCCAATCACCTGTGTACTTCATCGAATTGATCATGTTCACAAGACCGATCGCCACAGGACGCAGCGCGGAATCATTTGCGAATATCAGAGAAACGAAGTACTCATTCCAGACAGTTATGATATTGAAGATAGTGACAGTCACAAGACCTGGCTGCGCAAGAGGCAGCATTATCCTCCAGAAGATCCTGTACGGATCGCATCCGTCAACCTTTGCGGCCTCCACATAATCACTTGGTATTCCCTTGAAGAAGGCATACATGAAGAAAACAGTGAAAGGCAGTATCAATCCTATGTACAGGATGATTAGCACCGTCCTGCTGCTGGCAAGATTTAGCCTCGATGTCAGCGAGAACAAAGGCATTATGATCATCGTGGTCGGGATTCCAAGGCCTGTCATGAACATCAGCTGCAGGAAGGTATTGCCCTTGAACTTATATCTGCACAACGCGTATGAAGCGGGAGCCGCGATCAATATGATCGCTATGCACGATATGACTGTGTAGAGAATAGAATTCAGGAAGCATAGGCCTATCTTGTTCGTGACGATTGCCTTCACATAGTTCTCAAGATGGAAGCCTGACTTGAACTTAAGCGCCTCCCCTCTGAATATCTCAGCGGTTGTGGAGAATGAAGCGAGTATGATCCAGCCAACCATTATGAAGATGAACAGGCAGAACAGGATCAGGATAATATAGCCCGGAATCAGTCCAAGCTGCCGTTTTGTCTCTTTCTTAAGCTTCATATCTGCCCCCTTAGTCCTTGTCCCTGAACAAGAGATTCACAGCTCCATACGCTATTATGACAAGCAGCGTAAGGATCACGCCGATAGCGGCTCCCAGGCCAGGATCCGAGTATGAAGCATTCACATCAGAGCCGAATACGACCTGATACATATAGATCATAGGAGTCACGGTCTGCATCTCTGGCGTCAGCGGCGAGAATACCTGCGACCATACGAAGAAGCCTACGACCCTCACGGACCAGAGGATGATCGATGACTTTATGACAGGCTTCAATGTCGGCAGCGATATGAAGAAGAACTGCCTTATCTTGCCTGCCCCTTCCAGGCTTGCTGCCTCGAAGAAATCCTCAGGGATATCATCGATGCCGGCTGCATACATAAGCATGAAGTACCCTATCATGCCAAATGAATATGCAAAGACCATCGCCCCGAATATATGCTCCATCGATGTCCACTGTATGGATGCGAGGCTCTCCAGCCCCAAAGCAGTGAATAGATTATGGAGGAAGCCGAAACGGGCATTGTAGATGTACTGCAGCCACATGGTTCCCAGCGCAACCGCCGCTATTACGTTCGGCAGGTACAGGACCGACTTGAAGAAGCCCTTGAACTTAACGCCAGATGTCACGATGACAGCCAGAAGCATAGCCATCAGAAGCGTGAACAGCCCCCCATAGATCCAGATCTTGAAAATGTTCAGAAGAGATTGGACAAACATCTGGCTTTCCATCAGGGCCAGGTATTTATCCAGTCCGACAAATGTCCATGTGCTTACGCTCCCTGTCAATGATGGCATATCATGGAAGCTCATTATGAAGGTACGTATCGTTGGATATACATAAATCAATACGAATATGAAGACAGCGGGAGCCAGGAATACAACCAAAGCCCTCCTGTCATCCTTTTTAAGGACACTCATCCTTCCATCCTCCTTCTTTTGCTATAAGCACTGTGAAGGAAATCCTCCACAGTGCCTGTCTTGATTTACATCTTCGATAACTCTTCAGCCGCTGCCTCTGGAGTAATGGAACCATTCATCACATTCGAGATAGCAGAGATGATCAGAGGATTGTAATCAGGAATCGAGAAAATGCCATAATCAGATGTGATCCTGTAATCAATGGCATTGTAGATAGCCTCAGCATCCTTCAGCTGCTCTGGCCATGTGCCGTTCTTGCCTACAGGTACACCCATAGTCTCCTCAGCAAGCTTGTTGTCCCATGCGCCTGTGGTGAGGAATACAGCAAACTCGAAGGCCGCTTCCGGATACTTGCAGTTCTTGTTGATGGCAAGAGCCTGGGAATTGTACTGGACATGGCCGGCGTCACTGGCCTCTGCATTTATTATAGGCCAGTTGAAAGAGCCCCACCTGTAGTCAGGACCTGCAGTCGCCTTTACTTCATTAGGAAGCCATGATCCGTTGTAATACATGGATATTCCTCCCATGGCCATCTCCTGCTGTCCGGCTGGATACTTGTTCGAGAGTATATACTCCGAGAAATAGCCGTTATCCATCATCTCCTTGAAATCCCTGATTCCCTCGATCACCTCAGGATCTGTGAACACGACCTCTGGATTGCTTATGTTCTCCCTGAGCCAGTCCTGGCCTTTGATCCTCTCAAAATGGACGCCTATCAGGTTGATGAGATAAGCATCGTCGCATGTCATCGGCACATACCCGGCAGCCTTGAGCTTACCGCAGGCATCAAGGAACTCGTCCCATGTCTCCGGAACCTTCTCTATCCCGGCAGCCTCGAAATGATCCTTGTTGTAGAAGACGACCATGAGATTAGGCTGGTAAGGGACAGCATAAAGCTTACCTTCCGAATCAAAGCTTCTTATGAGATCCACAGCGGCCGGCAGCAATGTATCGATATAAGGAACACCGTCAGTCGTGTCATAGGCCTTATCGAAATATGGCGTCAGGTCCAGAAGGTAGTCCTTCAGGTTGACAAGCACAAGGTCAGTTGTCTGCTCGAAAAGATCCACCTGGCGGCCAGACTCGAGGGCAGGCAGAAGGACCTTCCTGTTCTCCCTTCCGTTCCATACGACATCGATCTTCACGTTCGGATGAATCTTCGTGAACTCATCGATAGCCTGGGATATAACCATACCCTGAGGCTCAGTCTCGTTCCAGTTGCTCCAATAGACAAGCTCCCCCTCAAGGGAAAGATCTACTTCATAATCAGTTGTTTCAGCGCTATCTGATCCTGTCTCGCTGCCGCCCATGGCAAAAGCAGGGACAAAGGCAATGATAAGCATCAGCAATGAAAGAATAAGCTTCCGTAGCATCTCTTTCCTCCTTTTTGAGAAAATCTTATATTGACTTCGCCGTGAACAGAATCAACATTATTTAGTCATGTGATGTATTATTTTGCGTGGATGGCACAATAAGACTGGAAAAATCTAAATATTGTGCATACCGGAGCTAAATCCGCTCCATATCCATCTTGTCGGAAACTTCCCGGATTGCATCATCCACAGGATACAGATGCCTGAGATTCCCAAGCTCCCGCTCCCACGCCACCTTGATATCCTCATCGCTCAGGATTGCCCTGACTATGGCCTCATGCACCTCCAGATTGGATGGCAGGTTCCGCTTTGCCGGCGTGTCCATGAATGTTATGCCCCAGTCATACCCTACTGGCCTGGCAACATCCCTGACCCACGCTATCTCACTGTCGACATATTCACGAAGCTCCGGCGAATGCGCGATATACTTCTCCTGATAATATTTTGAGATGTCATAGATGACAAGCTCAGCGAAGAACTTATAGGAAGGGCATTCATGGAACCCGTTGGCCTTCACGTCAGCATCAAACTCATCTGAGAGAAGATAGTCAAGAAGCTCATATATCTTCGCTGTCTCATCATCGTCAAGCAGACCGTTTATATATATCTCAGACCAGTGATTGACTGTCGTGAATCTATATACTGTGCCATCTACAGGCCACGGATGCAGTATCGCAACAGAATCGATGAAGAAATCCTCCTCCTCGCCATAGAGCTTCAGCAGCTGGAAATAAGGATAAGCAAGGCAGCCTGTCTTCCCTGTCATGAAATTCGCGATGGCCTGGATATCGCTCATATAGGCAAAATCAGGATTGAGAAGCCCGCTCTCATAGAGATCGTCAAAGTACCAGAGCACATCCCCCATCCTTTCCGAGCACCAGACAGGCATCCACATCCCATCCTCGCCCAGCCATCCCCTTTCTATGTTGGAAAAATAAGGATCGATGCCGAGATACAGAGCCTCTATCTTATTCGCGTTCTCGATATCAAGGGCGATAGTATCATCCTCGCCATTGCCATCAGGATCCCCATCCCTGAAGGCCTGGAGCATCGCCTTGAACTCATCATAATCAGAGGGCATGCCGATCCCGAGGTTCTCCATCCAGTCCTTGCGGACCAGGAAAACCCTGTTCATCCCCCACATATGCTCATCCTCAAAGCCAATGCGAGGGATGCAGTGCATCTTCCCCTGATCATCGCGGAAATAATCAAGATATGGATCAGCCATATACTCCTTGAGATCGGGATACGCTTCAAGATCCATGGGGATCGCCTTTATGAGGCCGCTGTTTATCAGCTCCTGATACACACCGTACCCTAGGTAGTCGCTTATGAAGATATCAGGGATATTCCCGCTTGAGAACATCCTGTTGTATTCAACATCCCAGTCATAGCCGCTTACATTCACATAAGTTATCTTTATATTGAGCTTATCCTCTATGAACTTCTTCAGCTCATCATCCGCGATCGGAGAATATGAATACCAATATGCGATCGATATCTCTGCCGGGGCTTCCTCCTCACCGCCATCATGCCGGAGGCAGGATGCAAGCATGGCAAGAACAAGGAAAAAAGCAAGGAATCTCATATGCTTCATAACGACCTCTCCTTATTCCTCATGCTATAATAGCACATGGAGAGTCTGATGTCTTTCAGGGAACGCATAAATCATTACGCACTATCAAAACAGATCATGATAATGCTCACTGCATCCCTTATGATCCTGATGATCGTCGTCCTTTTTGTCATCTCGATCATCATCAACCACTCAAAAGCCACATCCAGGCAGCTGATAGACAACAGCCTGCGCCTCATGGGAGCAACAATCGAATACAACATAAACAACATGAGGAGCATAATCGACTATATTGCCTTGCAGCCTGATCTGAACAACTTCCTGAAAGAGGACGCTCCTGAGGAGAAATACAGCTACTACACGCAGATGAACAGCACTTTGAAAGGCGCATTATCATTGAACAGGAACATAATAGACATATTTGTCTTCGACACGGACAGCAATCAGATATACGCGAATTCAGGGACAGCGGCCCTGAACCTGCCATCTTTGGAGAGCATCGTGGAAGATAGCATGACATTCCTGCCTGAAGAGAACATCCTGATAATGACACAGCCGATAAGCGATCCGCTTGAAGACTCAATAAAGAACCATATGAACGGCTACCTGGTGGCATTGCTTGATCCGGCATTCCTTACAGCGTCATCAAATGATATTCCCGCAAATATAGACATGTACCTTCTATCCGGGAAAGGGAACATCATATGGCAATCCACAGAAGATCTTGAGGGCGACAGCATCACGGTAAGCCTTCCTGGCGATATAACGCTTGGGATAATCCTCAACAGCTTCGCCGTCTCTTCGATCGCTCCCAGCAGCATCATCGCAATATCGATCGCGATCATCTGCGGCCTTGTCATGATATTCCTTATATGGCTCTCGGGCACTCGCAGCATAGTCTCGCCGATACAGAAGTTCACGGCCATGATAAGAAGCATGAAGAATGAGCATGCGAAGGCCGCGAGGCTTTCGGCAGCCTATCCTGAGATGAGGACCCTTGAAAATGAATTCATAAGGCTTGCAGAAAGATCCGAGAAGCTCACGAATGAACTCATAACGGCAAACGCGAAGCTCTATCAGCAGAATATCCTCAAGACAGAAGCAGAACTCAAATACCTCAGGAGCCAGATAAACCCCCACTTCCTATACAATACCCTTGACTCTCTCACGGGGCTGGCTGCGGAACATGGGGACAAGGAGATAATAAGATTCTCAAAGTCGCTTGCAAGCATCTTCCGCTACAGCCTCAGAGGTGAGGACAGGGTGCCTCTTGCGAATGAGCTGAAGATGATTGGCAACTACCTTCTGATACAGAGGATGCGCTTCGGGACACGGCTGAATGTCTCATCAGACATCAAAGAGGAGACAATGTGCATACTTGTCCCCAAGATGATACTTCAGCCAATTGCGGAGAACGCCATAATCCACGGGATAGAGAATACAGGCAAATGCTGCAATGTGCTCATCAGTGCCTACCTGTCGGGCATGAACCTCATTCTGACAATCTCGAATGATGGGACCCCCATACCCCCTGAAGAGCTCATGTCAATACAGGAAAGGCTTTCCATGCCTGTGGCGGGCTCTATTGATACCAGGAACAGGATCGGCCTTGTGAATGTGAATGCAAGGCTGCGGTTGAGCTTCGGAGATGAATATGGGCTGAAGATCGAAAGTTCAGAGCATATGACATCAGTCACGCTGAGAATTCCAATTACAGAACAAGGCAATGAACATGGGAGATAAGAATACAGTAGTCGTAATCGATGATGAAAGCCACGTCGTCAACAGGATCGTACTGGCATTTGACTGGGACATCGTAAACGCTGAAGTCGTTGCATCATTCACAGACAGCCAGGAAGCTTTGCAGAAGCTGCCCTATCTGTCTCCGGACATCGTGATCTCCGATATCCGAATGCCCGTGATAGACGGCCTTACCCTGTTCGAGAAGCTGAAAGGCTCATGCCCTTATTCAAAGTTCATCTTCCTCAGCGGCTTCAACGAGTTCCAGCTTATAAAGAAGGCACTGCAGCTGGGAGCCGCCGCCTATTGCCTGAAGCCTGTCGATGACGAAGAGCTTGCAGATACATTGCTGAAGACATCGAAGGAAATTGAGAATGAGAAGCTTTCCATGCGATACATCCTTGAATCCCTGATATCCGAAACAGATTCATCGATACTCCCCCTCTTCATATCAAAGCTGAATGAGATTGAGTATCTAACACATCATTTTATGATTATATGCGCTATATGTGATATATCAGAAGAATTGCGTTATTATACAAAATATATATCTATACAATATGATACATGTACATTCTTCTATTTTGTGGAGGATAATGGATTCATAAGGACCCAAGGCTTTCAGAACAGGATGGATGACATGATATCCAGCGGCAAGGCAAAAGGCTTCAGCAGCGTTGACGCGGAACTTGATGCCACATTGGGAGAAAAGCTGCAGATAGTCTTCAGCAATGCCCATTCATCATTCACCGGCAATATCATAGGAAGATCACCCAGCACCTCAGGCTTCCTCAAGGAACTGAAGGCATGCAGCCATGACGGAGATATCGAGAGGATGCTGTATCTGATAAATGACTTCGAGGATGAATACAGCATTGAGGAGCGGAACGCAAATGAGGCTGTGAAGATATACAACACGGCAATGGGTGCGATATTCCATAAGCATGGACAGGATTTCGATGACCAGATATCAAGCCCAAGCGAGCTCATCTCGGAATTCAGCACCCTGGAGAACATGATGCACTACCTTTCGAAGCAGCTGGGCGAATGTATCGCGGAGACAGCAGGACTGCCTATCTCGAATCTCAAGAGCGCCGTGTTCAAGGACATCATCAGCTTCATCAACAAGGAATACTGCAGCAGCATAACGCTGCAGTCAATCTCGCTGCGATTCAGCATAACGCCAAGCTACCTATGCCAGATGTTCCAGAAGGAACTTGGGATGACCTTCACAAAATACATCACAAGGCTCAGGATAGCAAAAGCCGCAAGGCTGCTCTCAGACACGAATCTGCCTATAGCGTCCATAAGCGATGAGGTGGGATTCGCACAGTATTATTACTTTGCCAAAGTATTCAAGAAGACCATGGGAACCACGCCTAGCGAGTATAGGGACAGAAAGGCAAATGACCAGAAAGCCCAATGAGGCAGACTGCCATCCAGCTTCGCATATCCGTAAATCAGTTTTTTCATAATTCCTATGGAAGTCACTTGCAAAGTTACATTACAAGATTATAATCATCACTATGAGCACCACACAGGGAAGAAGAATAAGGCAACTAAGGGAGAAGCTTGGGATGTCTCTGGAAGATCTGGGGAAGGCAATCGGAACGACCAGGCAGAACATCTTCAAATATGAGTCCGGGGATATAACGAACATTCCTTATGACAAGCTTAAGAAGATCGCGGAGACGCTCGATACGGATCCTTGGTATATCCTTGGATGGGACGCGCCGAAGAAGAAAGAGAGCGCGAAGAGCAAGGAAGTGATCTCTGTTCCTCTTATATCGCAGAAGATCTCCGCAGGATATGGCGAGACATTCCTTTCAGACGAGAACATAACGATGAAGAAGATAACCGTGCCGGCATCCATACTGCATGGGGTGACGGACGCATCGACCCTTGTAAGCGCAGAGGTGAAGGGAGACAGCATGATTGATGCGAATATCTACCCTGGTGATTATGTCTTCTTCGCAAAAGGCCTGATAAAAGGCGAAGGAATATATGTAATAGCCCTTGCAGGCGACATAATGGTGAAGAGGCTTGCATTCGATGCGTTGAGCCGCCGCCTCACCATCATAAGCGAGAACAAGAACTATCCGGCAAAGACAGTGGATGCCGATGAATCAGGAGTACGCATTCTCGGCAAGGTCGTTGGCTGGATACATAACGAAATGCTTTGATCTTATGCTTTAATCCTGCTATTCCAAATCAATATAGCAGGATTATTCAATCATAATCATATTTATCAAATATATATTATCATATTATCCATATGACATTTATATAAATAAAATATAATATGCAAATAGTTATTATCTTGGTTTCCTGTAATTGACGTAGTCCATTCAATATGGCAACTTGTTCATCTGTATGAAAACAGATCTCTCGAAAGTCCTTAATCCAGAGCAGGCCGCTGCGGCCGGGAAGATAGATGGGTCCCTCCTCATAATCGCAGGGGCGGGATCCGGCAAGACACGCATGATCACATACCGCATCGCGCATATGCTTGAAGAAGGGATCGATGAGAGGAACATACTTGCCCTGACATTCACGAACAAGGCCGCAAAGGAGATGAGCGACAGGATAAGGATGCTTCTGAAGAAGCCTCTGAAGGAGCTGACAACCACGACATTCCACTCGTTCGGCCTCAGCATACTCAAGCAATACATACAGCATCTTGGCTATCACAATGATTTCACGCTATATGATACCAACGACAACGAAGCCTTGATAAAGAACTGCATCGTAAGCTGCGGCTATCAGATACCTGACTATAATGTCAGGACCCTGCTTTCCTTCTTCAGCGATCTCAAGACAGGCAGGCAGAGGATGGAGAGCACAGACGGGCCAATCTCCGAGATATACAGGGAATGGCTTCTGACGCAGAAGGCGTACAATGTCGTTGACTTCGATGACCTTATCCTGCTTCCAACCAGGATCTTCGAGAAAAAGCCATGGATACTTGAGAAGGTACAGGACCGATACAGGTATATAATGGTCGATGAGTTCCAGGATACATCGCGGCTGCAGTATCGTCTTGTCTCCATGATCGCGTCCAAGTACCGCAACATAGCTGTAGTCGGGGATGATGATCAGTCAATATATTCATGGAGAGGCGCTGACTACGGCAACATAATACAGTTCGAGAAGGACTTCCCGGAACGGACGGAGTTCAAGCTTGAGAGGAACTACAGGTCGACAGGAAACATCCTCAGGGCAGCGAATGCCCTCATAGTCCACAACTCTGAGAGGAAGGATAAGAAGCTATGGACCGAAGAGGACCAGGGCGCGGCAATCTCCATAAAGCATCACAAGGACAGCGAGGCGTCAGCCTACTGGATAGCAAACCAGATCAGAGGCGATATAAGGGAAGGCATAACCCCTGGGGACATAGGTGTGCTTGTGCGTACCAACTCGCTCATAACGGAACTTGAGAACATATTCGCGGAAATGAATATACAGACCCGCATATCAGGCGGCAAAAGCTTCTTCGACCGCCGTGAGATCCGTGATATCCTCTGCTATCTCAAGGTCCTTCTCAATGCGCATGACGATACAAGCCTCCTGAGGATAATAAACACCCCAAGAAGGGGCATCGGACGCACTACGATAGAGAAGCTGCGGGCACACGCTGATGAGAACAACATATCGCTCTTCGAATCGATCGGGAGGCTTTCAGGGGAAAGCGGAGGGCTGTCAGAGAGGACACGGTCAGCGCTCAGGCTTTTCCAGAAGAAGATAGAGGAATGGAAGAACACAGCAAGAAAAGCCCCTGAGCATATAATCGAGAGGATTGTCGAGGACACTGGATACGAGGGGATGCTGTCAGAGGAATTCCCTGACAGCCCCAAGACTGTGGACTATAAGCTCCATGGGATAGAGATACTATCTGACAGGCTCCGGAAGTACATGGCGCAGAATGAGGGGGCAACGATGAAGGACTACATCACAGCAGTCTCCATAATAGGAGATGAAAGCGATGATGATGCCAAGAAGGTCAATATAATGACAATGCACGCATCAAAGGGCCTTGAGTTCTCCATAGTCTATCTAGCAGGCATCGAGGATGATATAATCCCATCGCAGCGCGCGATCGAGGAGAATCCCAGGAACATAGATGAGGAAAGGCGGCTGTTCTATGTGGCAATAACAAGGGCCAGGAAAAAGCTTGTGATAAACTACTCAGACACAAGAATCTCGAAGGACGGGGCAGAGAAAGCGGTAATACCATCGCGCTTCCTGGAGGAAATCCCAGCAGATCTTTTCAAGAGCGAGGAGAAGTCACAGGAACAGATCAAGAAAGACCAGATCGAGATGCTCAAGCGATTTCTTGCAAGGAAATGATATAAATGAAATATAAAAAATAATAGCAATGAAATCAGAACAAATCATTGCTACCAAGATTCAATATTTGTTTTATCAGCAAGCATATTGAATCAATCAACACTTGAATAGGATATACATCCTATCTTCAGTTTTCATTGTACTTCTTATAGAATTCCTTAAGTGCGAACCTTATGCCAGCCGCCCATCCGAGTCCCATATCCGAAAACAAATTCTCAAGATCACTCTTGAAAGAAGGCTCAATCGAGAATGTCGTAAGAATCTTCTTCTCCTTGCCAGAGAAGACCTGTCTTGCCTTTGCTTCGCTCGGGCTCTGAACCTCTTCCTTTCCTTCTGTCTTCCTAAGTGCCATTTCTCCTCACCTCTACTCCCAAATGCTGTTATCCAGACTTCTTATAGCTTCTGCTGTCGCAGGCTTAAGACCCCTTCCCCTTGACTTGAAAAGCTGCGGAGCCTTTCCCGCTTCCTGGGCCTTTCTGAACAAAGGATCTACTGGTATGCGATAAACCGTGAATCTCCCTGTCTCATCAGCGACTCTGTAGATGTCCCTGTGCTGCTTGATGCGCTCATCGTAGGAATTGATTATTATCCTCGTATGCCTGACATCGGAACGCATATTCTTCTTGAGCTTCTGCAGCTCATCAATGAATATCTCAAGTCCATCGAGGCTGAATACCTCAGGAGTCATCGGTGTTATTATCTCATTGCTTGCGATAAGCGCGGAGCGTTCGAGACGCCCTAGCCCTGGCGATAGATCCAGGATGATATGCGGGAACTCCTCTGACACATCATTCACAAGATCCTGCAGGACGAAAGGCTCTTCGCTAAGCTTGGTCTCGCTATAATTCTTCAGGGTTCCGCCTATCCCAAAGGTCGGGAGGATATAAAGATTATCCACATCAGCGGAAGGAAGGATGGCATCCCTCACATAGCACTTGCCCTGAAGCACGTCTGAAAGCTCATATTTAGGTGCATTTTTGAGGAACCACGAAGAGAGGTTTCCCTGAGGATCGCAGTCAATAACAAGCGTCTTGCAGCCATCAAGGGCAGACTGGCAAGCCAATGTGCCAGATATGGTAGTCTTGCCTACCCCTCCTTTCTGCAAATGAAACGCTATAGTCTTCGACATCTGTCCTCCAGAACTGATTCGCATTATATGCCATAGTTCTGATAACTACAATCAATAAATCAAAAATATGAATCAAAAATATAATTTTTTATTCAAAGTATATTATAATAGTATGAAATCATATAATTAATATATACATTTGATTGAGATTTTATTTTCCATACTTATTTCCATCAAAGCTAATTATTTACACAGGTATGAGTTACCGGCGAAAGCTGGACTGGACAGGAGCAGGAGCTTCACAGGCACATTGTTTTCGCTTGTCATCCATTATGATATAAATATAATATTCCTAGACAAGAATTATATATCACATATATACACTGCATTTACATTTCAAGGCGAACTGCTAGAATATACATATGAGATTTATCGGATGGAATGTGAATGGCATAAGAAGCTGCGTAAAGAAGGGGTTTTTGGACTTTGCGGAAGCAGAGAGGCCTGAGATACTTGCAGTCCAGGAAGTCAAGGGGATAGATGAGCCTATAGAGATAGATGGATACAGAAGCTTCTACAATCTTGCAGAGAAGAAAGGATACAGCGGAACCGCTATCTTCTTCCGGACAGAGCCACTGGATATAAAAACAGGTCTTGATGATGATGTCTTCAACCACGAAGGGCGTGTGATAACCGCAGAATATCCGGATTTCTACTTCATCAATGTCTACGTCCCGAACAGCCAGGAAGGGCTCAAGCGCATTGCATTCCGCCTGGAATTCGATGATGCGCTGCGTCAGCATATTGCAAAGCTGCGGAAGGACAAGGGAGTCATAGCCACAGGTGACTTCAATGTTGCGCATCGTCCAATAGACCTGAAGAATCCTAAGCAGAATGAGGGCCATGCAGGATATGCAAAGGAAGAAAGGGAGAGCTTCCAGAGACTCCTGGACAGCGGGATGGCAGATTCATTCAGATACTTCCATCCGACGCTTGAAGGAGCCTATTCCTGGTGGTCATACATGTTCAAGGCAAGGGAGAGGAATGCAGGATGGCGCATAGATTACTTCCTCGTGTCTGAAGAGCTGGAAGGCAGGATGGCCGGAAGCGGGATCTATACAGACACACTTGGCTCTGACCATGCTCCTGTATTCCTTGACATCACTTGAGCAGATAGGAAGGGATCTCGCCTCTTGAATACAGGATCTTGCGCTGCTGCGTATCCAGCACCTTCTTGCACATCCTGATGGACAGAGGCGTTACCTCGACAAGCTCATCGTCCTTTATGAACTGTATGGCCTGCTCCAGAGATGGCTTTACGACAGGTGTGAGCGTCACAGCCTCATCATGGCCAGATGCTCTGAGATTCGTAAGCTTCTTGGTCCTTGTAGGGTTGAGCATCAGATCGCCTTCGCGGTTCCTCTCACCGACAACCTCACCCTCATAGACAGGATCGCCCGGGACTATGAAGAAACGTCCTCTGTCCTCAAGCTCCCACAGCCCATATGCAACAGCGTTTCCAGCCCTGTCTGAGACAAGCGAGCCAGTAAGCCTGTCAGGGAAATCCCCGCGATAGCTCTCATATCCCTTAAGATAGCTGTTCATTATGCCAAGGCCCTTTGTATCGGTGAGGAATTCATCGCGGAATCCTATAAGCCCGCGTGATGGCACGTCGAAGCGCATCTTGACGCGGTTCCCTGCAGTATATGTTATGTCGCTCATTATGGCCTTGCGCTTTCCAAGCTTTTCCATGACAGTGCCGGAAAACTCTTCAGGGCAGTCAACCAGAAGGACCTCTATAGGCTCTGTCCTGTTGCCGTTCTCATCCTTGTGGAATATGACATGAGGCCGGCCTACGCAGAACTCAAAGCCTTCACGCCTCATCTCCTCTGCGATTATAGCCATCTGGAACTCGCCGCGCCCTTTTACGGTGAATGTATCATCTCCGTTCTTCTCGATGCGTATTGATACGTTGCGAAGTGCCTCACGTTCAAGACGCTCCCAGATCTTGGCGCTCGTGACAGCCTTTCCCTCTTTTCCGGCAAGCGGAGAGATGTTCTTTGAGAAGAGCATCGATACTGTCGGTTCATCAACCTCTATCCTGGGAAGTGCCTTGATCTCATCCTTCGTGCAGATCGTATCGCCGATTGAGACATCATTGACACCTGCCAGCACGATGATGTCGCCAGGATCTGCAGATGGGACATCAGAGAATACAGGGCCGTTATAAGCCTGTATACGCGTCACGCGAAGCGGCTCGACGCTGTTCTCCTTCACGCACACAAGCGAGTCGTTCGTCATAGCTGAGCCATTCATGACCTTGCCTACGGCAAGACGACCAAGGAAGTCAGAATATGAGAGATCGGAGACAAGCATCTGGAATGGCTCCGCATCATCATAAGAAGGAGCGGGAATATCCTCAAGGATAGCATCAAGAAGAGAATGAAGGTTCTCCTCTATCGCATCAATGGACTTTCCGCAGCGGCCATCCCTGCCGTTTGCATAGAATACAGGAACCTCAAGCATCCTCTCATCGGGAGACAGCTCCAGAAGAAGGTCATAGACCTCATTCAGGACCTCGTCAGGACGCGCATCCGAACGATCTATCTTGTTTATCACCACAATAAGGGGAAGGTCCCTCAGAAGGGCTTTCTCGAGGACGAATCTGGTCTGAGGAAGCGGTCCCTCCGCTGCGTCGACAAGCAGCACAGCACCATCGACCATGCTAAGGCCTCTTTCAACCTCACCTCCGAAGTCAGCGTGTCCCGGAGTATCTATGATATTGATCTTCACGCCCTTCCAATGTATCGCGCAGTTCTTGGCGCTTATCGTGATGCCTCGTTCCTTCTCGATAGCACCGCTGTCCATTATCCTCTCGCCATCCATGCCCTTTCCGGCAAGTCCGCTCTGATGGAAAAGCGCATCGACAAGAGTTGTCTTGCCATGATCAACATGCGCAATTATAGCAATATTCCTGATTCTCTCGTTCCTGACTGTCATAACGAAAGGAATATACAACTATTAGCGGATTTTAGCTATATACCTGAAGTAATTCTTTGTATTCGTTGGCCTTGCGCCAGAAGCAAAGAAGCAATGAAAAGAAAAAACCCCTCGAAGAGGGGTGGTAAGTGCATAAAAAAACCTGGCAGCTACCTACTCTCCCACGGACGGGCCGCAGTACCATCGGCGCGGGGGCGTTTCACTTCCGTGTTCGGGATGGGAACGGGTGTAGCCGCCCTGCTATGGCCACCAGGAGTCAGGATGGGAACGC
>CASFMA010000050.1 GCA_949295675.1 uncultured Spirochaetales bacterium
AATGTCGTCATGTACGCAGTCTCTGGCACTTACCACTACCTTGCGGACAGTGTGGCGAAGAAGATGTTCAGGGTGCTTGACCATTGCGCGATATATCTTCTGATCGCAGGCTCATATACCCCGATACTGCTATACACAGGAACTCCTAAGGCAGAGGCATTCACTGCTCTGATATGGCTTTCGGCTGCATCTGGCATATTCATGACATTCAGATTCTGGGGACGGCTGTATCCTCTGCATATCGCGCTGTATGCTGCAATGGGATGGTCAATCGTGCTGATCTGGAACGATGTGATGGCAGCAATACCTCCTGAGCTTCCCGGATTTATGCTTGCAGGCGGCATTGCATATACCGCAGGCATCCTTTTCTACTGCATAAGGAAGATCCCCCACAACCATCTTATCTGGCATATATTCGTCCTGGCAGGAAGCATGTGCTTCTTCATAGGCTACTATCTGTACCTTCTTCCATAAGACTCATAGAATCAATGCTATGAAGACAAATGCGATGAGGATACTTGAGTCTCTCTCAATACCATATACCGTGCATACATATGAATATGATGAGGACAACCTTGATGCTGTGCATGCCGCAAGAAGCGCAGGGCTCGACCCAGAGAAGGTCTTCAAGACCATAGTGATGAGGAACAGCAGCAATGAAATATATGTATTCTGCCTTCCTGCCGAGTTCGAGATATCATTGAAGAAGGCAAGGGCGATAACAGGCAGCAAGGACATAGACCTGATCAAGCAAAGCGAACTGCTGTCCCTTACTGGGTATATAAGGGGCGGATGCTCGCCTCTAGGGATGAAGAAGCGCTATCCGACATACATAGAAGAGACAGCGCTTCTCGAGGACTGCATCTACATAAGCGCAGGACAGAGAGGCATGCAGCTTGAGGTGAAGCCTGAGGACCTTCGGATAGCTGCAGATGCTGAGTTCGCGGACTTCATCATCTGACGAATCTCACCCACCCGTCCTTCCTTGGCTTTGCAGCCGGTTCTTCCGCAGGATATCCAAGTATGCAGTGGCCTATTCCCCTCCACTCGCCGTCTATTCCCCATTTGCGGAGCAAGGCCTTCCCCTCCTCGCTCTCGAACTCCTCATAGGCCCTGTTTATCCAGCAGGAACCTATGCCCAGCGCATGCGCGGCGTTCATGAGGTTTCCCAGGACAAGGCTGCCATCCTCTACGCATGTCGCTGCGCTCTTGTCAGCAAGGACCAACACGACAGTAGGTGCGCCATAGAATGGATCTGACTGCGTTCCCATTATCCTGGCGTTCATCTTCGAAAGCACCGCAATCTCCTCAGGATCCTGGATTACGATCATCATCGGTGACTGCCTGTTCATTGCTGTAGGCGCGTACATTCCGGCCTTGAGTATCTCTTCAAGGATCCCATCAGGGATCTGGTCTTTCCTGTAGCTTCTGCAGCTCCTGCGTCCAATCAATGATTCAATGACATTGTTCATGGCCTTATTATAGCCCGGAAATAAAAGAGCCGCACAGATAAGTGCGGCCTGATCGGGCAGAGAGGATTTGAACCTCCGACCCCTTGGTCCCGAACCAAGTGCGCTAGCCCCTGCGCTACTACCCGTAAAACAAGGCGATTATACTTACTTATCTGCAATATGTCCACTCTCCATGATGAAAATAATCGGAAGGGGATATCCAGACACAACTATTCCATGTATGATATATGAATAATTGTTATTGACACCAAAGAGGCAAATTGTCAGAATAAATGCCGCTCAGTAGAGGGAGACGATGGAAAAGCACATTTGGAACGAACTAGATAGCTATAGAGGTAAGCTGATAAAGGGAGAATGGCCGACAATCCCGCAGCTCTTCAAGATCACAGCAGATAAATTCGGCAGCAATCCTGCATTTGTCGTGTATGAGCCAGACAGGAAGGAGATGACGTACACGGAGGCATACAGGAAAATACTCCAGGGAGCGGCCTTCCTTCAGTCAAAGGGAATAAAGAAAGGAGACAGGGTCCTTCTCAATGGAAAGAACAGCCCTGACTGGGCAATAGCCTACTTTGCGATCCTGGCTGCAGGTGGAGTCATTGTGCCGATTGACAATCAGATGCACACAGACAGGTGCATGAGGCTCTCGGAATATGCGAAGGTCAGGTTTGCGCTCTGTGACCTGGATGTGCTGGAGAAGATGAAGGGCATCGGTGGAGACTGGTACTCATCGCTGTACGGGACAGCCATGCTCAAAGGCAAGAGCGACAGCTACGCAAAGTTCACAGAGCTTGACAACCAGCCGCTTTCCGACCTCGTAGATGTCGATGAGAACGACTATGCAGCTATCCTCTTCACTTCAGGAACGACTGGAAATGAGAAAGGCGCGGTCCTGAGCCACAAGAATATCGTAAGCAATGTCTATCAGGCTGCGGAATTCGTCCCGTACCTTACAGACAAGGAAGTATTCTATGCGCTCCTTCCGCTGCATCACAGCTACTGCTGCACTACTGTGCTTCTTGAGAGCGTGAAGTTCGGTGCGCAGTGCCTCTTCGGACATGGCATCATCGTCTCCAGGATGATAAATGACATGAAGATGGGCAAGGTGACTGTCTTCATGGGCATTCCTCTTCTTTACAACAAGGTCATCGCGGGAGTGATGAAGAAGCTCAAGGACAAGGGCGGCGCCACCTATGGCCTCATAACAGCTATGATGACGATAAACGGCTGGTGCAAGAAGGCTTTCGGGAAGTCACCATTCAAAGGCTTCTTCCAGAAGAAGATCCTCAGCCAGCTTGGACTGGACAATGCAAAGATCCTGATCTGCGGGGCAGGCCCGCTCTCACCTGTGGTATTCAAGCAGTACCAGCAGCTTGGGCTGGACTTCCTTCAGGGCTATGGACTGACAGAGGCATCACCTGTCGTGACGCTCAACCCGCCATCGCATTTCAAGGTTGACTCGATAGGATGTCCTCTCCCGTTCATCGATATGATCATAGCTGACAAGAACGCTGATGGTGTCGGAGAGATAAGGATCAAGGGACCGAATGTCTGCCTTGGCTATCTTGATGACGAGGAGAACACGAAGGCCCTCTTTGACGAGAACGGCTACATGAAGACAGGCGACCTTGGCTATATGGACAGCGAGAGCTATGTATATCTCAAGGGAAGGGCAAAGAACATAATCGTCACTGAAGGCGGCAAGAACGTATTCCCTGAAGAAATCGAGGACATGTTCCAGCTCTACCCACAGGTTGACCAGATCCTCATCAGAGGCTTCCAGATGAAGAAGGACGTCCCTAGCGAATCCATCGAGGCTGTCATCTACCCTTCTCCAGACTATGCGAAGGAGAAGAACCTTGGCAAAGAGGCAATGGACAAGGAGATCGAGAGCATCATAAAGGAAGTGAACAAGGAACTCGTAGGCTACAAGAAGATAGAGAAGCTCACTATCCTCACGGAACCTATGCAGATGACAACCACAAAGAAGATAAAGAGAGCAACTGTAAAATAATATCTTAAGGAATCTCAGACGAGGCTGGACAGCAGCCTCGTTTTCTTTTCAAGCTACCAGGATACAATCAATCTGCAAGTTACATGGCAGAGCTCATTATGATACCCTATGACCAGCAGAGGCATGGAGACATGGTGCGGCTTTACGGAAGCAAACCATATAAGATAGCAGCAATCCACGGAGAGCCAGGGGATATCGGTTCATTGGGATACTGTGCCAGGCAGCTGGCAAATAAGACCGGAATAGGTGTCATTGAGCCTTTCCAATCGAAATACTCTATATCTGAGCTGATCCGAGAGCTGCATGGGCAGCTCAACGATAACATCAGCGGTAAGGCAATACTGGTAGGCCATTCATGGGGAGCTTGGCTGGCTGCACTGCTGGCAGGTCAATACCCCGGACTTGTGGAAAAGCTTATTCTGGTAGGATGTCCGCCTTTAGAGGGCAAATATGCCGAGGAGATCACCGATCGCAGGCTCCAGAATCTTCCAGAGGAAGACCGCCGCATCTTCACCAGGATAAAAGATGATATCTCCTGCGACGAGGATATGCGGACAATGCAGGCACTGATCGCAAAATCCGATAACTGGTGCCTGCGCGGAGACTGCCGGCAGATATCACAAATCATTGACAGCAAAATGTACTCACAAGTATGGCCTGAAGCTGCAAGGATGAGGCATGAAGGGAAATTATCATCTGCGTTCCGGGATATCAAGTGCAGGATATATTTGATCCATGGCGAAAATGCCCCCCATCCAATAGCCGGGGTTGTCACTCCTCTTCTGAATCTTGGAATAGATTTTGAAGTACACATATTGCCAGAATGCGGGCATTCGCCATTTGAAGAAGAACATGCAGGCGAAAGATTCTTCGGGATAGCAAAGGACATCATCCTCGGATAGATATGGCAGGAAGTCCCAATACAAAGCAGTACGGCGGCATGAACGAAAATCATCATGTATTGCTTTGATATCACGCTTCAGGAACCTTGCACCCATATAGTTTTTCCATCAAAGCCAAGCAATATGAGAGATATATTACGCCATTATATGTCCTATTACGTTATTTTGGATATAATCAAAGCATGGAATATACTCACGACACATTCATAAGCCCTCTTACCTGGAGATATGGATCGGAAGAGATGAAGCATGTCTTCTCCGAAGTGCATAAGCGGAAACTTCTCAGGCGTGTATGGATCGCGCTTGCACGTGCGCAGGCGAAAGCAGGCCTCGTCTCAGAAGAGCAGGTGAATGAGCTGGAAGCGCATAAGGACGATATAGACATAGAACGGGCAACCGAGATAGAGAACGTCATACATCATGACCTCATGGCAGAGATAAAGACATATGCGGAGCAATGCCCAATAGCTGGCGGGATCATACATCTTGGCGCTACAAGCATGGATGCCCTGGATAATGCAGACGCGCTCCGCTTCCGTGAGGCATTGGATATCATAATAGAGAAGACAGGATCTCTCATAGACGAGCTTTCAAAGCGGGCTGAAGAAGAGAAGAACACAGCGACAATGGCATTCACGCATATACAGCCTGCTGAGATAACCACAATAGGCTATAGGCTTGCCCAGACACTGCAGGACCTGATCGAGGATGCTGAAGAGCTTCTCAGGGTACGTGACACCATAAGGGGGAAAGGAATGAAAGGCGCTGTGGGGACAAGCGCTAGCTACTCAGTCCTCATGGAAGGCACAGGCATGAGCTCAATGGGGCTTGAGAAGCTTGTCATGGATGAGCTTGGCATAAAGCCATATGACGCAGCGACCCAGATATACACAAGGAAGCAGGACCTGCGGATCATCGCTGCGCTGTCCTCGCTTGCAGCGACATTGCATAAGTTCTCTCTGGACCTGCGCATCCTGCAGTCCCCTCCTATCGGGGAGGTGTCAGAGCCTTTTGCCAAGATGCAGGTAGGATCATCTGCGATGCCATTCAAGAGAAACCCGATAAACAATGAGAAGATCGACTCGCTTTCACGCATTGTAGAGAGTACATATCAAAGCGCATGGAACAATGCCTCCCTGACGATACTTGAGAGGACTCTTGACGACAGCGCGAACAGAAGGATATTCATGCCGGAAGCCTTCATTGCGATGGATGAGATGCTCATGACCGCGACAAAGATCGTCAAAGGCATGAACTTCCACGAAGCGGCAACCAGGAGGCTGATGGACAGCTACGGCATATTCGCATCAACCGAACGCCTGCTCATGGAGCTAGGCAAGCGCGGCGCTGACAGGCAGGAGATGCACGAAGTGATAAGGGAGGAAAGCCTTGCCGCATGGAAAGATGTGCAGGAAGGCCGTCAGAACACGCTGAAAGAGAAGCTTATGTCTGACGCGAGGATAACCAAGTACATACCTGGAGATGAGGTTGAGGCGCTTCTTGACGCATCGGCCTACACAGGAGACGCGCCAGAGCGGACTCAGATCATAGTCGATCATGCCACGGCGCTCAGGCCAAGGCTGAAGAAAGCAAAGTAAATCGCTGTCCTTATATACCTGATCAGGCAGCACGGCAGCACCTTCTGTGCCGGCAGCTTCATAGCGCCGGCAACAGAGCATATCGTGCTGAACGGCAATGGCAGTATCCCGGAAAGAAGGACAAACAGCGTCCCGTACTTCCTTATGTACGCACCCCAGCGTACAAGAGCCTTGTCTGTGACTTTCTTCACTATGGGGATCTTGTGGATGAGCAGGCCTATCCCGAAAGATGTCACACCGCCAAGCGCAGATGCGGTACCTATGAGAGGTACAATGACAAGAGGATTCATGCCAGCGACTATCGGGAAGACAAAGTCAGGTGAAAGAGGAAGGATCAGGGTATCCACGATATAGACATAGAGGAATATGCCAAGAAGACCGAAGTTCTGGTCTATGAGCATGACAACATCATCGTAATTCTCACGGCCAATGAGCTTGACCGCAGCAAAGAAGACCGCGAATATTATGATTATGGGAATAATGCCTATGAGGATGAACTTCTTCCAGTTTATCTTCACATCGCTGTCATTCTTCCCAGCATGATCATTGCCGCTTATATCATCTTGTTCCTTAAGTGCTTCCATTCCCATCAAGTATTTTCCTTACAGCTGCTGCGAATTGATCCGTATCACCCTGGAAAGAACCCCTGAAGCGTATTCCCCTGCCCCCGCCTCGAAGGCCTGGAACACCATTCTTGAATGCTTCAAAGAGCTCCTTCTGCCCATGGAACAGGAACCTTCCCTCTTCATCCACGACAAGAACAGGTCTCGGATAATCCTCTGGAATCACGCTCTCGAAAGCTGAGACATCCAGTTCAGTGCTAAATATAACAGCTTCGCTGCCATTAGTCTCTTCACATGCAGAAAAGAACAGATAAGATGCAAGCTTTCCAGACATAACAGACAAATTATGTCGGGAAACCTTTATCTCGGAGAGGCATCTTTCCGCTTCGCGGCATATGCAGCCAGGCTCGGCAGAGAACAGCGAAGAGAGCTTCCTTACAATCGCCGCGTTTTCCCGTCTGTATCTTACCGCGCTGTCAGAACACTTCCAGCATGTACGCACATGTCCTCTGATCTTCTCCGAGGAGACATATGCTATCTCACCTATCTCAGAAAGCGATGATACATGGACACCGCCGCAAGCCACAACATCAATCCCTTCTATGTGCACAAGCATGACACGGCCAGAAACCTTTATCGAACGTCTCATGTGAAGCTTCTCTGCACTCTCATGATCTGTCTCATCCTGCCATACCTTCAGATTCTTCCTTATAGCCTCATTTGCTGCATCCTCGACGCGGAGAAGCGTATCTTCATCAATCTCCCCCCTGTCAGTCTCCACTGTGAAGGACTCATCGCCCTGATGCACAGCTACCGTGCCTATTGAGAATGACGAGAAAAGGATTGCGGAGACAAGATGCTGGGCAGTATGCTCCTTCATGAAGAAATAGCGATGCGGCCAGTCAAGTGATAATGTGCAAAAGTCCCCGACAGCAGGCATAGGCCCGTTTCCGTCAATGACATGCAGGACATCACCATCAGCACTCTTCTTCGTATCTGCTATCCTGAATGATCCGAAGAAGCCCCTGTCCCCAGGCTGCCCGCCGGCTTCGGGATAGAATATGGTACGGTCAAGCCTCACGCATCTTCCATCCACACCTGTTACAGTCGCAGTTATCTCCTTCGCATACTTATCGCTGTAGTAAAGACGCTCCGTCATTTACGCTTCTCCTCCCCCACCATGCGTGCCACAGGAAGCCGCCAATGGAACCTATATCCGCATATCCTAAGCAGCGTCGTGAATGCTGCGGTGAGGTAAAGTATCATATCACCGCCGACGCCGGCATGGGCAAGGATGACAAAGAGCACAGCACCAAGGATCGAGGCTGAGGCATAGAAATCAGAAGTGAACACTGCAGGTATCTCCTTCGAGAACACATCCCTGAGCACGCCGCCGCCAACAGCGCCGAAGACTCCGCTTGTTATGACAGCGACGGTGCCAAGGCCAAGCGCATATGCTTTCTGGCATCCGATTGCGGTGAAGACACCAAGTCCGAGTGCATCGAAATACTGTATGATGCTCCACCTTCCAACGGCTTTAGGGCTCAGGACGAAGACAAGCGCCCCGGCGACCATACATACAATCACGTACAGCTCATTGCTGAAGACCGCTATCGGGAATATGCCGAGAAGAGTATCGCGGAGCATGCCTCCGCCGCAGCCTACGGTGATCGCGAAGACGACGACGCCCAGGAAGTCCAGCCTGTGCCTTACGCCCTTCACGGCACCTGTTATGGCAAATATCATAGTGCCGAAGATATCAAAGATATAGACAATTCCATTCGTCATCTCCGATAGACTATCCAAAAGAACCAAGCACGACAACAGCCATAGCCTATTTACCGGCATATGATTATACTTTCTGTATGGGAAAAATCAAAAGCGCATGGGAGATTGCCCTTGAGAAGACAGCTGATATCCAGCTGGACAAGGAAAAATACCAGCATGATGCTGATATCACGAAAATAAGGATGATAGCAGGCAGCTATCTCGCAGATGATGGCAAGACACTGGATGATGTCAGGAAGGATCTGGCGGCTTTCAGCAGCAAGGATGTGAGAGAGGCGCTGTCACTCACGATTATCCAGGCTTTGTCGCTGCCCCAGGAGGAAGTCCTGGATGACAGATTCGATAAAGTCGCATCGCTCGCAGCCATAGCCTCACAGGATGACCAGCAGGTCAGCAGCCTGATCGAGCAGCTTACGGCGTTCCTGAAGCAGTACCCTGCACATCGCAAGGATCTGGTTGAGAAGATGAAGGAGCAATACCAGCCGATGCTGGAGGAAAAGGAAGCTAAGCTGAGCCAGCAATATGGACAGCCTGTCAAGCTACGTATCGAGAGCGACAAGGATTTTGTCGAGCTCGCGGCCAAGAACCTTGAAAGGCTCCAGGATCAATACTCAAAGACACTGGATGGCGCAAAGGAACAGCTCAGGGCACTGCTTTCCTGAGCATGAGGATAGCTTATGGGTCTGAACATAGCGGTAGTGGGAATCGGGACATTCGGTGCAAAGCATATAAAAGCAATACAGAGGCTTGGGCTGGGAAATGTGACAGCAGTGGTAAGCCGCAAGAACCCAAGACGCCTTGTTCCTGATGCCGATGTGTACAGGACAGCGGCAGAGCTGTTTGAGAAAAGACGGCCAGATGCCCTTATAATCACAGTTCCGCCATCAGCCCATGGGGATGCAGAAATCCTGGCAGCGGAGAATGGAGTGCCATTCTTCGTCGAGAAGCCTGTATCAAACGACATCAATACTGCGCTTGAGATACTCGGCAAGGTGCAGGAAAGCGGTATAATCACATCGGTAGGCTATCATTCACGCTATAGCCCGGCAATCGCGAAGGCCAAGGAGATAATAGCGGATGAAAAGCCACAGACAATACATGGCTACTGGATAGACATGATGCCGGAAGCCCCCTGGTGGGGGAAGCAGGCGCTCTCAGGAGGCCAGATGGTCGAGCAAGCTACCCATATCGTTGATATCTTCAGATATCTCTTCGGCGAGCCTGAGGATGTATGCTCAAGAGGACGGAAAGGCATTATCTCAATGGACTCGGAAAGTTCCTCGGAGACTATAATGACATTCCCCGGCGGCCTCATAGCGACGCTTTCCGTGTCATGCGAGAAGCGCAAAGGCAGCAAGATCGGATTCTCCATAGGATTCGCAGACGGCGCTGCTGAATATACCTGGAATGGAAAGCTATCGCTCAGGAACAGCAGAGGCACGATTACGGCAGGGCCTCAGCTTCCTTCCGAGCTGTACGACAATGAGCTGAAGGCATTCTTCAAGGCGGTCGAGACAAATGACAGATCGCTGATCAGATCCGATTATGCCGATGCTGTAAGGACGCTCAGCACGACACTTGCAATCAGGGAGAGCATCAGGAAGAGGAAACCTGTGAAGGTGCAGCTGCCGTAACGTAAATATTTCGGTTCTATACATAAAAGTGTGGGATTACTATAAACCAATACAAATAAAGAGATGAAAAAAAAGGGTTCAATCCAGTAGAGTTTGAATAACCAAAAAAGAAAACTCAGAGGAAGAACCCTATGGAAGATAGTATCACCATCAGGCATGAATTGCCATGCTTCTCTGTAACATCGGAGCCGGAGCTTCATACCACAA
>CASFMA010000051.1 GCA_949295675.1 uncultured Spirochaetales bacterium
GACCTGAACATAGTCGATGTTGAGTGGATTGTTCAGTACAGGATTGCCGACCCGCAGTCCTATCTCTTCTCCGTGAAGGACAAGGAAACAACCATCAGGGATATATCGCAGTCGGTTATGAACCAGCTTGTTGGGGACCTGCCGATTCTTGCGGTCATGACCGATCAGAGAACACAGATTGAATTCGATGCCGCGGAGGCGATGCAGAAGATCTTCGACAGATATGGCTTTGGGATAGATATCGTTGCGGTGAAGCTGCAGAACATCATGCCGCCTGAGGGAGAGGTACAGGATGCCTTCGAGGATGTCAACAAAGCCATACAGGATATGAATGGATATATAAACGAAGGCAAGCAGTACTACAACCAGCAGATCCCTGCAGCGCAGGGAGAGGCTGACAAGCTAGTATCCGAGGCATCTGGATACGCGGCGGAAAGGATCAACAGGGCCGAAGGCGACACAGCACGTTTCAGGGAGATGCTCGCTGAATACAGCGCAAACGGCGATACAACTGCTGCAAGGCTCTATATCGAGACTATGGAAGAGATTCTTTCAGAAGGAAGCGGAACTGTGACGATAATAGACAAGGATCTGGAGAATTTCCTCCCGATAAGGAGCATATGATGAAGAGACTTCTTACAGCACTTATAATCATTGCAGCATTTGCCGTCGTCTTCTTCATTTCAGGTCCATTCTACATACTTAATGAGGGCGAGATCTCCGTAGTGACCCGATTCGGAAGGATAACCGAAACAGAGACCGAGGCAGGCCTGAAGTTCCGGGTACCGTTCATCGATACGGTAACGAAGTATCCAGGGACGCTTCTCTCATGGGACGGCGATGCCCAGCGCATACCAACAAAGGAGAACCAGTTCATCTGGGTCGATGCTACAGCAAGATGGAGGATTGCGGATCCTGCATTGTTCTATCAGACGGTGAAGACTGTCGAAGGAGGAATCGCCCGCCTCAACGATGTGCTTGATTCAACGATCCGAACGGTAATCTCAGAGAACTATCTCAACGAGGCAGTCAGAAGCACAAACAGGATCAATTCCATGATATACGCTGAAGATATCGGGGATGTGGAGAATCCGGAGGACAGGGAAACGCTGAGATCCCTTACGGAGACGGTCATGCGCCAGGAGGATATACTCATCGGACGTGATGGTCTTTCCGATATGATGCTCAGCGATGCAGACCCGCTCACAAGGCGCTATGGCATCGAGCTCGAGGATATCATAATAAGGCAGATACGCTACTCAGATGATCTTACAGCTTCGGTCTATACAAGGATGATCAAGGAGCGCAGTCAGATCGCTGAAGCATACAGGTCATATGGCCGCGGCCAGCTCCTTTCATGGCAGGGACGTACAGAGAATGATAAGCGCACGATTCTCTCCAAGGCCTATGCTGAATCGGAGAAGATAAAGGGCGAGGCTGACAGGCAGGCTGCAGCCATCTATAGCGCAGCATATTCGGAGAATCCTGAGTTCTTCAGGCTATGGACGACGCTTGAAAGCTACAAGCGTACATTGCCCGCAATCGACAAGACTCTCACAACCGATATGGAGTACTTCAACTACCTCTACTCCACCACCCCAGATGCAGTTACTCAGCCACAGTGATCTGGGGGATATCCGCAGACGCATCAAAGGCCCTCTTCATCCCTATATGGAGAGGGCTCTTGAGGGCTCTCAGGGGGAGATCAAAGCATATGCTTCCGGCTCAATCATCGCTATATCCTGGCTGGATGTATCGATGGTAGTAATCGATA
>CASFMA010000052.1 GCA_949295675.1 uncultured Spirochaetales bacterium
CCATGAAGTGGAGGATACAAGGATTGAACTTGTGACATCTTGCTTGTAAGGCAAGCGCTCTCCCGCTGAGCTAATCCTCCAAAATGTATCTTCTTCAGATACCTAGGCAAATATAAAGGAAAAATATTCCTTTGTAAATAGGATTGCTGATTTTTCTGAGAATGACTTGCTATGGACCTAAGCTGGGCCCAATGGCATACTTCAGATATGAAACGCATAATCGTCATGATCGTCATGGCAGCTGCAGCATACAGCCTTGCCGCATCCTACTCCCTGGCGCTTCCTGCAGGCGATGAGCCTTGCTACCAGATAATAGCAGATAACGGCGAGACTCTTGATCTTGATGACCATGTCTGGTCGAAAAGATGGAATGGGCTTGAGATAAGCCAATCAATTGATAACATCTACACGATAGATGACAATGGATATACAGTCCTGGCAGCTCCTGCGGATGCTGACTGGGACGATATCATGATGGAGATAGAATACAGCTCGCCTTCCCTCCTGATACTCCAGTCCAGCAGCATAGACGAGGAATTCCTGCAGGATGAAGGGATAAAGGAGATACTGTTTGTCTCGCAGAATCCTTCAGAAAGGGATATGGCCAGGCTTGAGGCAAAGGGCTTCACGATATACCAGGCAGAATGCGGAAGCGTTGTGGAAATAGATGACGGGCTGTATCTTCCAGACATGAGAGGAAGCATTGCAGTGCAATGTCCGCACTGCGGCAGGACATTCACGCTCTATCTCTGATCTCCTTTATCGAAAGATAGAGAACAAGCGCAAGAGGCAGCAATGCCGCGGCTATGCTCCTTGTCCCGGAATGCTTTACCGCATAATACCCATAGACAGCACCTGCATGGAAGGAAAGCAGCGTCAGGCCATATGCGCGCATTCGGGAGACTTTGCCCTCCTCCTTCCCCTCTATCTTCCTGACTGCTCCGATCAGGAACTGCTTCAGGTTATTCGTCGAGAAGATCGATGCCGAGACATAGCCATAAGGCCCCTTTATCAGGCACCACTGGATGGCCGATGCGAAGAATATCGGATACAGGCCTACCATGTTGTCAATGTCTGCAGGAAGGAAGAAAAGCACAGCTATGGCTGCGCAGTCTATGATAGAAACGATGATGTTCCTCCACCTCTCCGCCTTTTCTATTATAAGCTCGGAAATGATTATGCCTGCAGAGTACAGAAGAAGCGCGCCGAGCCGGATCATGAAATCCCTTGCATCATGCCCAAGAAGATCTGATACCAGGCTCAGGAGATTCATGGTCTCCGCAGATCCGAACGAAAGGCGCACTGTTATGGCATATATGCCAAAGCAGCCGCCAACAAAAGCGGCTGCATAATGGATGGAAGCCTCAAGACTTTCCCTGCTCACGCTGTCTTTCCGTACTTTCTGTTGACGACGTAGATGCCGGCAGAGACGAGGACAAGGGCCGCAAGCTTGTTCCACTGGAGAGCCTGATCGAGCTCACCAAGGAATATTGCTGAGAGAAGGACTCCGAAAAGCGGTGTCATGAAGTTGAATATCGATACACGGCTTACCGGATTGTTCTTCATGAGTATTCCCCATACTGAGTAAGCTACAGCTGATATGAATGCCATGTAAAGAAGCAGGACATATGCAGATGCCTGAGGGACAAGGGCAATGCGGCCACCAAGCGCCAGTCCAACGATGATCATAACAAGGCCACCCACGATGAACTGATAGCCGCTGAGCATGACGACTGAGAAACGCGCAGAATACTTCTTGGCGAGGATTCCTGAGAGCGCGAGGCTGAGCGTGGACAGGAGGACAAGCCCCTCTCCCCAGAACGAGAAGTGGAATGATGTGCCTCCATCAAATGACACATTCATTATGATAAGCCCGGAGAATCCCATGATGCAGCCGATGACTTTGGGCAGCGTGAGCTTCTCATAGCGGAAAAGGAGCGATGCCATCAATATCGAGAAGAATCCGCTTGCACCGGAGAGGATCGTGCCTGTGACGCCGCTTGTATGGGCAAGCCCGACATAGAAGCAGAAGTACTGTACGATAGTCTGGGCGAGGCTGAGCTTCAGGATGAACGGGAAAGAGCCCTTCTCCGGCTTTATGAACTTCCCGGCCATGAGCGACTGCACGATTATCACAAGGATGCCGGCAAGGAAGAACCTTATGCCAGCGAACAGGATGATCGAGACTGTATCGGAGCTTGCGATGCCGAACGTCTCGTAGCCTATCTTGATTGCAGGGGTTGCGCTGCCCCATAGAAAGCAGCAGAGCATAGCCAGCAGGAATACAACCCAGAGACTGCTGAGCTTGTTGTCATTTTCCATATTCCCTCCTAGGAGACTCCAATGAAGCTAATACAAAGAGGAAAAAGGTTCAACTCCCTGCCACTGATGAGAAATCCGTCGGAACCGGGACCTTTACGGAATATGACGAGAGCGCATCTATCAGCAGCTGCTGCATATCCTCAGATGAATAGTTCCTGATGACCTCAGCCTTCTTGTATGCGCCATATCTTCCAGTCCCCGTCGCACGGTAGCTGTTGACAGCAACAGCGAGGATCGTATCGGGGAAAGAGAGAAGATCCACTCCATCCCGCATCATCCTGACTACCCTGCCGCCTTTATCCTTCGTGTAGTCGAATGTATAGCTAAGGCCGCGGAAGAAATCAAAGTTATAGCGTTCATTCTTCCCTGGCGCGAATGACGGGGAGACAACAGGATGACCATCCACGACATCAATGTACTCTGCAGATCTTTCCATCGCCTCCCTCAGGTCAGAAGCCTTCATCCTGAGCAGCACAAGGCTGTTGGAAAACGGATATGAGGCAAGGACATCAGAGAGTATCACATCAGGGCCTATCGATGTGAAGTTGTTCGCAAGAGACGCGACAGATACATCAGCGCCGGTAAGCCTGAGCTGTATGTCATTGATGAAATCGGCAAGCGTCGATCCGTTCAAAGCGCTCTCGACATATCCTCTGTCCTCGAGGATGCCATCGACCTTCCCGATGACCGATGAGAGAGACCTGATAGACTCATCCGCATCGCTGCACTTCTCAATGAAATCCTTCATGGAAGCCGAAAGCGGGGTGCTGCATGAACATCTGACAAGGCGCTCGGAATGCGTTCCGTCTGCCGAAAGATCAAGCTCGGCTGCCCACTCTGCCCTGTAACCTGCCTGAAGGACGATGGTATTGCCTATGGCATGAGGTTCGATGAGCTGATGCTGATGTGCCGTAAGAAGATAGTCAAAGCCAAGTCTGGCAATCTCATCTGCCCTGTTCTCCTTCACATCTCCTCTCTCATCCCCGAACCCTCCATGGTAGATGCAGATGGAGAAATCATGGGGAACTGCCTTCATAGCCTCTGCCTCACGGCTGAGCGCCTCGACGCTGTCTGTTATCCTCAGCCCTCCGATCTTCGGATTCCATATGTTCACATAATCAGTCACAGCACCTGTTATGAAGAGCCTGATGCCGGCACGCTCTATCACGACATGCCGCTCTATCCCAAGCTCTCCCCTCTCATCCTCGATATTCGCAGATACAGCCCGAGCATCAAGCTCCGCAAGGAAGCGTGAGAGCACATCATACCCGAAATCAAAGTCATGATTTCCCGGGACATACACATCAAGGCCTGCGGCATTGAACGCAAGGGACGGCGGAAGTGGGTGGCTTCCGCTCTTCAGCGCATAGCGGATAAGCGGCGAACCCTGAAGGACATCACCGCCGTCAAGCACGACAGATCCAGGCGTGAAGGCTGATGCGAGATGGGCATAGCCCATATCCATCTTCCCAGGATGAAGATAGTCCGTAGGGAGTATGTATGAATGCGTATCGCTGGTGAAATAGACCTTCATCGTGCCTTCCCTCTCCTTGCAGGTATCATGTACATCGGGATCCAGCAGACAGCGGCAATCACAGGGAATGCCAGTATGTACCATCTTCCGACATACCTTTCCAGAAGCGATAGAGGATTCCCGTCATCTCCGCCATTGAGGAAGAAGAAATTCGTATCGAACACGGCATTTGCGACGACGGCAACGGCAGCGAGGGCAAGGAATATAAGAGAGACAGATGCAAGGCGCCTTGCATCGGGCCTGAAGCCTCCTGCGAGCAATACGCATGGATACATGGCTATGATGCCATGGATCGAGAAGCTGTGTATCGACTCATAATTGCAGCAAGGAAGGGCTGCTGTCCAGTTCGGGAACACAAGTGCCATGACAGCGGTTGGCAGGGAGACCGCATAAAGGAACTCCGCAGCCCTCACGCTATGCGTGATGGCATGTATCATTATCACGAATATGGATATCGAGCAGATATGAAGAGGAAGGAAGCCCCAGTTCCACTGCCCTGTGACAATCGGCACTATATCCTTGTAAAGCTCATCCAGGAGGGCGGCAGAAGCCAGCACATAGAGAAGATATCTCCTGTGCCGGCCGTCCATTTCTTTGTATTTCGCCGCAACAGCCACCGTTGCGGATATTATCGCGGCAAGCCAAAGGAAGTGTCCCAGCGAATACGCACCCATGCCATATCCTGGGGGTATCGTGAACTTGGTCATGAGGAAAGTGTCCATCAGCCTTTCTTCCCGATTTCCTCTATTATGATGGATGCTATCTCATCAGGTGTCTTGTCATCGGTATCTATTATGATATCGGCGACAGCCTCAGGCCTTGTGTTGTCGATCCCATAGATATCCATATACCGCCTGGTGTTGGCCTTATCGCGCTCGACAGTCTCACGGTAGCGCTGCTCAAGGCTTCCCCCCTCGCGCCTGAAGATACGCTCTGCACGCGTCTCAGGCGTGGCTCTGAGATATACCTTGAGATCAGCCTCCCCAAGCATCCATATGGCAAGCCTTGAGCCAAGGACGCAGTCATTCTCGGCCATCGCCATCTCTGTCTGCCTCCTGTCAAGCTCCTTGTCTATCGAGTGATCTGTCTCCGCCATGCGGCTGAGAGTCCAGAAATCCACGCCTTTCTCAGCTGCGAGCTGGCGGAATGTGAAGTTTATCATCGGATAGCCAAGACGCTGTGCGACAAGCTTCGTGACTGTGGTGTTCCCGCATCCGCTTTCTGATGAAATCGCAATCCTCATTCTATGTTCCTCAACTGTTCCCTGATATCCTCAATATTATCCTTCATTGAGACAACAGCAAGGTTTATCTCAACAAGCTGGCTCTTGGACGCGATGGTATTGCACTCCCTCTGCATCTCCTGGCATAGGAAGTCAAGCTTCTTCCCCACTGGTTCATCAAGCGCTATGAGCCTGCTGTACTCCGCGATATGTACATGGAGCCTTGAGACTTCCTCGTTTATGGAATACTTGACAAGCAGCGCGCCAAGCTCCTGCATGAAATCAGGAGAACCGCCCTTCACGCCTACAAGGCTCTCATACTTCTCTGTAAGCAGCTTCATGTAGTGAGCCTCAAGCTCATCGGCCTTCGCCTCTATCGATGCCAGCGACGAGGAGAACTGTGCGCCCAGCCTCTCAAGGTCAGCCTGCGTGCCGCGTCCTTCCCTGTCCTTCTCCCCCGCGAATGCTGAAAGCGCCTCATCCAAGGCTTCCCTGAATGCCGGAAGATAGATATCTGATGATACCTCCGCATCAGGCGTTATGACCCCAGAGACCCCTATATAATCAGAAAAGGCCGCGCTTCTGCCAGTCCTGCCCTCGATGATGGAGAAAGCCCTCATATATTCATCGAGAAGTCCTTCATCCACATTGATCTTCGCAGAAGAGCGCAGCACACGGAGCTTTGCGGAGACTTCGACATGGCCTCTTGCAGCAACTTTCCTCACTGCCTCATCGACAATGCCCTCAAACGGCGCAAGCGGCGTCGACATGTTCTTTATTATGTCAAGATAACGGTTATTGTAGCTCTTCACCACGATCTCTATGGTGAAGTCCTCGGTACGCGAGAGCGCGTGCCCATATCCAGTCATGCTTCTCATACAGAAGAGTATATGAAAAGTACCATTCACCGTTCAAGATTCACAGATATGGTAATGACTCCTGACTCATCATCGGATACAGCTGAGAGAAGCTTCTCAGCCTCGCTTCTGTCAGATGTGATGAATGCCGCGGAAAGAGCGCGTGGCACCGGTGAGAATATCACATTGTCGATGAACGACATGAATGTCCTGTATTTCCTTATGGACTTATCGCCGATCACGACAAGGTATGGAGCAGATGATAGCGCGGACGCCCAGCTTCGTGGCGACGACAGGACAGCCTCAGAGGGTATGAGGACAACAGCCTTTGGCTTCTCTGCAGCGATTATGGAAGAAGCTGCCTTGCTGTCAGAGGCTGTGAATAGCTTCCCTATCGGAATGAAAAGAGAGGACGCCTCGATAGCGGTCCTCATCTTCTCATCATCCATTTTCCTTGATCTGAAGATCATCTTACTTGGAAAGCTTTGCGTTGCATTCCTTGCAGATCTTGACCTTGTTTCCATCGATTTCCTTCTCGTAAAGGCACTTGATGGAAGTTCTCTTGCAGACAGGGCAGGTTGCCCTTCCGTTGTTGAACTGATCACGGATACCTGTTCCTCTATGCGCTTTGGACATTTTCCTCTCCTTATAAGAATTACCTCGCTACTGTACCCTAAAAACAAACAGGGCGTCAATCATACACGATGACTGACGCCTCATATCAATCATTTCCCGGCTGTTCCGCAGAAGAAGGATTCTCATCCACCTTGGCGTCGATTGCCTCACTCCTCGCCTTCACAGCCTCCGCCTTGTCAGCCTTCTCCTCGCGGATCTTCGTCTCCTTGTCCTCCTTGTCCTTCCTCATGTTGAGTATGAATGATATGACAAGCGTGACAAGCCCTCCATTGAAGAGCATGTGGCCGAACGTCGCTGCAGCATGGCCAGAGCCTGGAAGCGCAGATGTGAAGTACCTCACATGATACGAGACGAAGCCATGATTGTAGGCATGGTAGTAGCTATGAGGAGAATCAAGGTAAACCCCGTAGACAGAGAGCCCGATCCCCAGGACTATAAGGACAATGGCTATTATAAGCGTAACCAAAGCACTTTTTCTCATGATTTGAACCTCCACGGAAATAGAGATAGCACCAACCATGGATAAAGTCATCAGCGTTCACGAAATCTCTATCTTCTCTTCAGCTGCGCTTCACCGCATGTATCGAAGTGACCTTCCCCACATCTGGATTGTCATCGCTTTCGATTGCCTTCACGTCAAAACCGATGATAGAGAGCGCCATTATCACATCCTCTGGCGCATAGCGCTTCATATAGACCTTCTCATCCATTGAGTACCAGGCATCGACAAGCTTCTTTGGATATGGCGAGATGCTGCTCATGGACGGGAATGAAAGGAAGAGGTTGCCGCCGGCATTGAGCGCATCATGCAGTGAGAAGAGGTAAGGCGTAAGCTCCCGCGTGTCCAGCGTGTTGACAGTGAATATTGAGAGAGCCACATCAAATGAAGAGCCTTCGAACTTCTCAAAAGGCATAAGCACAGTCTCAAGCGCGGGATCCTCAACCCTTGCATCCTCCAACGCAGCAGGCCTGTCAGACACAGCTGTAATCCTGGCATCGGGATAGATCTTCCTGCACAGTGAGGCCATGTATGATGAAAACGAGCCAGAGAGCAGTATCCTTCCGGCACTCTCCCGCATGCAGGACAGCTCGCCTACATATCTGAAGAGATCCGCATTATCGTATATCCAGTATCCTATAGGGTCAGTCATGGCAATGATGATACCTTATCAGACAAGTTCAGCATAGTACGGCACGATATCCTCATAGCTTCCATCCTTCATATGGAAGCCTCCTGGGATGATGCCAAGCGGCTTGAAGCCAAGGCTCTCATAAAGATGCCTTGCGCTGGCGTTCGTACGGACAACGGCATTGAACTGCATTATCCTGAAGCCGAGCCTGCGCCCTGCAGCCATCGAGTCGCGCACAAGGCTCTCGCCGATATGACGGCCCCGCATGTCCTTCCTTACGGCGTAGCTGCAGTTGCAGATATGGCCGCAGCGCCCGACATTGTTTGGATGGAGGATGTAGAGGCCTGCGATCAAGCCATCAGCAGCAGCGACAGCCGAATAGGTCTGGGAAGAGAAGAATGAGAGCGCTTCGGATGGTCCGAGCGTCTCTTCCTGCGGGAAAGCGATTCCGTCTTCCACGATGCTGTTCCAGATATCGGCCATTTCCGGGATATCATCTGCGGAGAACTCCCTTATCGCGATATCCATCTCAGAACTTCCTCAGCGTCTTCTCAGCCAGCGCAATCACCGTCGATACCATCTTCATTATCGACTCGCCTTCCATGAACGCCATTCCCTCCGCATCAAGCCCGGCCGCCCAGTTTATCGAATAGGCAACGGAAGCATTCCTTATGCCGGCTTCACGCAGCAGCGCGACCTCCGTGCCAAGCGTCATGCCGACGACATCGCCTCCGATCCTCCTGAACGCCTCAATCTCGGCAGAGGTCTCGAAACGCGGGCCGTTTGTCGTGACATAGACAGCATTTGCCGGTATCGGATAGCCATCCAGCGCGGCGGAGGCCACGAATGCAGCCGAGAGCTCCCTGTCAAACGCATCTATCATTGGAACATGGCGGACGATATCCTCAGTGCCATCATAGAATGTATTCTCCCTGCCGAATGCGAAATCAATGAAATCCTTCACAACTCCGAAGCGTGTAGGCGCTATGAGCTTGGTGATTGAGCCTACCGCATATATAGATATGACATCTGTGACGCCAAGCTCCCTGAGCTGCGCCACATTCGCCCTGTAGTTTATCCTATGCGGCGGAAGCCTGTGGCCAGGACGGTGCCTGGGAAGATACACGATATCATCCTTTATCGTGTATATGACCTCGCCATATCTGTTGACAGTCGAGATCGCATCCTCGTAGAAACGGCTGTCGCGGTCTATCCCGGTTCCTCCTATTATAGCTTTCACAATATACCCTCCTTTGTCACGATTCCTGTCACAAGCCCTGACGGGATGACATCAAAGAGAGGATACAGCATCGAAGCGCCATATCCAGGCTCTCCCCATCCATCCCTTTCCTCCAGCACTATATCCTCCCTCCTAGCCCCGCTGTCGATGGAAAGCGAGAACGCATAGTAAGGGATGCCGAAGTACTTCGCGGCTATCGCATCTGAAAGCGTTCCTGTCTTGTTGACCACAGTCCGGTCAGAGAGCGCAAGATCAGAAGCGGTCATGTATTTCTGTATCATGCCTTCTGCCATATAGTGTGCGCACATGCCATCTGTTATGAGATAGCATTCGATTCCCATGGCCCTGAGCGACGGCTCGGTGAGCTTCGCGCCCTGAAGATATGGCCTGGTCTCCGGCACGAAGACCTTTATGCGCTTGCCATTCTCCTTTGCTTTCCGCACTGACAGCATGAACGTATGCTCTGGAAAGCATCTTGTAAGGATCCCGTCCCCGTCAGAAATCAGGCTCTCGCCGATATCGGAGATTGAGTCATAGAGGCTGTCATAGTAATCGAAGGCAGCCTGGATGGCAGATCCGCAATCCTCACCATTGCGGACATCGTCAAGGATTGCCGCAAGCGTACGTCTCATCGTAGAGTTCGTAGGTCTTGAAGCTGAGAGGACAGACACAGCCTCCGCAAGGTCCTCACCGCGCCTTTCTGCAAGAAGAAGCGCAAGCAGAGCAACCTCAAGGGGGCCTCCTCCCTGCGTCACCATCGCATTTATGGCATCAGCGGCCTCCTCGGTCGTCCTGCACTCCACATCAGCAATCTCGAGAGGAAGCTTCCTCCTGTCCCGCATGAACAAGCTTCCATCCTTAACATATGCAATGGAATCATGCCTCAGGAATGGAGGAAGAAGATCCTCAACGCTCTTTCCAGAAGCTGACATGGTCATGGCAGATCCTCTCCAGAAGCTTTTCATCATCAGCCGGGCCTTCTATCAGGATATCCTTCTGCCCATGGCTCACTACCTCCCTTGATGAAAGGGAGAATGTCGGATTCTCTTCATTGCTGCCGGTGAACCTGAGGAGATCCTTCTCTGTCGCGCCAAAGACCAGGCGGCGCACATTTGTCCAGTAAAGAGCACCAGTGCACATGCAGCACGGCTCAAAGTTCGAATAAAGCGTGCACTTCGCGAGCTTTTCAGGCGAATAAGCCTTAGCTGCCTTCAGAAGGAGAAGAGTCTCCGCATGGTAGGCACTGCCGCCGGCAGTGAATTCATTGCCCTGCTCCATCAGGATATTCCCATCCTCATCCGCAAGCAGCGCCCCGAATGGATGGTTGCCATTCAGCATCGCCTCATGGGCAATCTCCACAGTCCGGAGCAGCAGTTCCTTGTCTTTCTCTGTCATTGCCATGATAAGATAGTAGCACAGGCGTTCACGTAAACTCCATAGAGTTTTATTGACCCCGTCCCTTCATTGCCGTAGATTTAGTTCAGAAAAGAAAGAAGGGGTTTTTATGAAAAGAGCCAGAATTATCGCACTGTTCCTGATGATCGCGATGGCACTGTTTGCTGTAAATGCCGAAGGAATCAGGGAGCAGGGCGCGGATGAGACGCTTGTACGTGTACTGTCAATCAGCAAAGGCGATGATGGCGTATACAGGATAGACGCTCTCAAGGAAGACGGCAGCGAAGTCGTTTATCTTGCCGGAGAGGACTGCGAGTCCTCATATCCTCTGGAGATGATAAAGGCAGATGATTACCTGATGGTGACGGGAAACGGCATTATGACAATGAGCCTTCCGCCACAGTCGCCGGCTGTAAGCATAAGGTATGTGACACCTGCTGTGATAAACGGCCTGATTTCCGCTGACTTCTCTACGCCAAGACAGTATCCGGGGCTGATACTCAATATCACCGAGATCAACAGCGATGATATGGTATCGAGATTCAGCTATGCCTATGGCTATCTTTCAGGGAAAGGGCTTGAGGCAAACTCTCTCTATCCTCACGCAGGCTACTTCGCACGCGGTGTCATAGATGCGGGCAAGGCTGATGAGGCAGAGCCCCTCATCACAACAGAGGATATGAATGCCGCAATACAGGAATACATCGCGCAGTACATGCAGCAGGGAGTGATCACGGACCATGGCGATGTCTATGCTACGATGGACGAGCTGATGGCGCTTGAGGCTCCTGTGGATCTTGTCGACAGATTTGCATATGCCTATGGCTATTTCAGCTACCTCAACCTCCTCTACAACGGCCTTGAGGTATATTCAGATGAATTCGCATACGGCGCACTCGCGGCCTTCTATGGCGCGACTTCCCCATATACCGTAGATGAGATGAACGCAATAGTCGAGGAATATGCTGCACAGCTGCAGGCTGAATATGAAGCATGGCTTGCTGAGCTTTCCGCATCCAATCTCGAGAAAGCGGAAGCATATCTCAAGGACAATGCAGCCCGTGAAGGCGTGATCACGACTGACTCTGGCCTTCAGCTTGAGTTCACATATGATGACACAACAGAGAGCGCGACGCCTGCATCAGACAGCCTGGTTGTCGTTGACTATACGCTGACGCTCATGGACGGTACCGTAATGGATCAGGGAGAGGGTGTGGAGTTCTCGCTCTCCAACCTCATACCAGGATTCAGCGAAGCTGTGATGAACATGACAGTCGGAGACAGCGTGAGGGCATATGTGCACCCATCGCTTGGATATGGTGAGAACGGCACGCCTACAATCGAGCCGAACTCTCTGCTTATCTTCGATATAACGCTTGACGAAATCAAATAAGCTTTCAGGGTTGCCTGCGCTTCGGGCCAGGCAGCCCAGCTGTCCGCTGTCATAGATTCTCTATGAAATGATGCGGATGCGCGTTCCAGTACCCCATATACACATCACAGGGGATGAAGCTGATCTGGTACATCCTGAACGTGACATCGTAGCCCTTTGGCTGCCATAGCTCTTCATATGAGTACATATACTTCATGCCAAGCACCTTCATCACGTTCCCGCTTCTAGGGTTATCAATATCATGAGTCGCGCTTACGAAAGGAAGCCCATCGTCCCTGGCCACTTCAAGCACAGCCCTGCCAGCCTCTGCAGCTATCCCCTTATGCCAGAACTCCTTCTTTATGCCATAGCCAAGATCATGGGCTTCCCCATCATCTATTGAGATATATCCAATGGGATGATCATTGTCCTTGAGGCATATGGCAAATCCATATCGCCTGCCTTTGTATCTCTTCTCATAGAACGAGAAAGCTTCGTCAATGCTCTTCAGGGGGAACCAGGGAAGGAACCTGTTGACCTCAATGTCGCTGAGGATATCAAGGAGCGCGGGGATATCTGAATCAGTGAAATGCCTCACAATAAGACGATCTGTGCTGATTGTCATCAGAATATGAACCTTACGGCCTTGGCATGCGACGGGACACTCCAGCACATTCCACGCTTTGTCTCTGCATCTCCTTTGTATATAAGGAACGTCCCCTCACCCATCCTGAATACAGAGCCAGCAACAGAGATGATCTCATCACCATCGAGGACCACCTCCATCACCCGCTTGCCGCTGAAGATCTCAGGAGAGAACCCGGACGAGGATGTGAGGAACTCATCAATAAGATAGACAACATCGCTTTTCTCAGGGGTATCATATCTTCCAGGCCCCTCCTGATAAGGCAGGGACCTGTCAAGAACGGAGATTATGACACCTATCTCCGGGAATGGCCCAAGATAGCTCTCCAGCTCAGAGAGCGTGTCATAGACAATCATATGCTCTTTCCCTTGTGCGCATCCCTCAGCTCGGTAAAGCGGATGATCTCATCCACGCATCCCTCTATGCCGATAGCAGCAGAATCAAGGGACAGGGAATATGTACGGCACATTCCCCATTTATGGTCTGAATAGTAGTTATAGAAATTAGCTCTGCTCTTATCGTTCTTCAGGCATACGTCCTCTGCCCTCTCAGCCTCTATGCCATAGCATTCCACAGCTCTCCTGACCCTGGCCTCGATAGGAGCATGCACGAATATGGATATCACATCAGGATCGTCGCGGAGGACATAATCCGCGCATCTGCCGATAATTATGCAGGAGCCTTTTGATGCGACCTTCCTGATTGTATTCGACTGTATCAGGAACAGCTGGTCATTAAGAGGCATCTCATTGAAGCCCAGAGTGCCGGAAGACATCGGATAGTTTCCCATCACCAGTGAGTAAAGAAGCGAAGATGCGGGCTTTTCATCAGCGCTGTGGAAAAGCGACTCGGAAAAACCGCTGTCCTTGGCGGCCATAGCCAAAAGCTCCTTGTCGTAATACGGGATGCCCAGCCTTGCAGCAAGCGCTTTACCGACCTGTCTGCCACCCGAACCGAACTGTCTGCCAATAGTGTAAATAGTCTTTTCACCCATAACCTGCCTCCTAGCTATATTTTAGCACAATGGAATGCACTTTCACGAAAAATAAACACAAGTGACTGAAAATACACAAAAGGCAGGATAATGCAATGGATCCACGGTCTTCCGTAGATCCAAGTGCCTCAGATACCGTCTGTGATATGCTCTGCCAATATCTTCACGGCAATGAGTATCAGGATTATACCCCCTGCAAGCTCAGCTTTGTTCTTAAAGCGTTCACCGAGCTTTGATCCGGCCATCACGGCTACAGCTGAGAGGATGAACGTTGTTATGCCGATGAACACCACAGCATACAGGATATCAGCGCCGATGGCTGCAAGGGCAACGCCTGATGCAAGGGCATCGATGCTCGTAGCGATGGCAAGGGTGAGCATAGTCCCGAATGAGAGGGAACGGTTCTGCTCATCCTCTTCATCGCCTCCTCGCGATTCCCTGATCATATTGCCGCCGATGGCAGCAAGGAGGAAGAACGCAAGCCAATGATCGAACACCTGTATCCTGGCAGAGAACTGCACACCTAGGAAATACCCTATCAAAGGCATCAAGGCCTGGAAGACGCCGAACCAGAGCCCGACGACAGCAGCAGATGAAAGCTTCGGCTTCCCGAGAGCAAGACCTTTGCAGAGAGCAACCGCAAAGGCATCCATCGAAAGCCCCACAGCAAGGACAAATAATTCAATTAAACCCATAGCGAACCAAACAAAAGGAAAGGCGGGAGAACCCGCCTTCCGTCAACCATTCACGCTTTCAGCAGCTTTTGCCGCAAGCTCATCGATAAGACCGACCTGATCTTCTTTCAAGGACGATTTGATTGAAATCGTCGGCATCATGAACCTGATGTTCTTCATGCCCTCAAGAGCCTCAGTAATCTTCTTCCCTGCAGAAAGAGCCCATGTGCCATTCTCAATGACAGAAACATCCCTGTCCTGGAAGGCATGTGCCTTAAGCTCCGTAATAAGCATCTCCATCTTAGGGAATATCTCAGCATTGTATGTAGGAGACGCAAACACTATCGTGCTGTATCTGAAACACTCCGAGACAAGAACAGAAACATCTGTCTTTGATGCGTCATACATGTGGATGTTCCTTATTCCCTTTTCAGCTGCAAGCGATGCAAGCTTGTCAGCGGCATTGGCTGTATTGCCATAGATAGAAGAGTAGACGATCAGAAGCCCCCTCTCCTCTGCCTTATAGCTTGCCCAGGTGGTGTACTTATCGATAAACCATCCGATGTTCTCCCTCCAGATAGGACCATGAAGAGGACATATCATCTTGATAGGAAGCGCTGCAGCCTTCTTGAGGGTATTCATGACCTGCACGCCATATTTCCCTACTATGTTGATATAGTAGCGCCTTGCATCGTCAAGCCACTCCTTCTCGAACTCGACCTCATCAGCATAGAGGTTGCCGGCAAGCGCCCCGAATGTCCCGAAAGCATCTGCTGAGAACAATATGCCTGTCGCGCTGTCGAAAGCGACCATGACCTCCGGCCAGTGCACCATCGGCGCAAACACGAACGTAAACGAGTGCTTCCCCGTAGAAAGCGTGTCTCCATCCTTCACGATATAGGCGCGGCTGCCGATGTCGAATGTATAGAACTGGCCTATCATCTGCATCGTCTTCTGGTTCCCGACTATCTTCATGCCAGGATAGCGAAGGACAAGCTCTGCGATCACGGAGCAGTGGTCAGGTTCCATGTGGTTGACGACAAGATAATCAAGAGCACGCCCTGCGAGCGCGGCTTCGACATTCTCCAGGAACTCCCTTGATACAGAGTGATCCACTGTATCGAGAAGGACCGTCTTATCATCAAGCACGATATATGAATTGTAGCTTACGCCACGATCGATAGGATAAACATTCTCAAAAAGAGCCAAACGTCTATCGCTAGCACCGACATAGAAAACATCATCTGTGATTCTTCTTATGTTCTGCATAATAAACTCCGAATATGACGATATCAAAGAGAAAAAAAATCGGCAAGGTCTCCCTGCAGCATCACACCACCTCAAAAGTTCATCACAACGACACAAAAATAACCTTTAAGGTCAATATCGGCAATATTTCCATTGACAATGGAAATAAGTAGCTGTAGGCTACACAAAAAAAGCATAGCTTTCTCTCTGGGCGGTCCCCCCTCCTGGAGAGTTTTGTTTTCAATGCGGAAAGATATCAGATGCCGATGAATATTTATGACAATGAGGAATTCTTCAGATCCTATGTGAAGCTCCGCGAAGGGCTCAACTACAATGACTTGCTGGAGACGCCTGCTATGCTCTCCCTCATCGATGACATCAGAGGCAAGGAAATCCTTGATATCGGATGCGGATTCGGAAAGACCGACAGGACATTCATAGAGCTTGGCGCCAGGCGCGTCAGGGGCATGGATATATCAGAGAAGATGATCGAAAAGGCAAAAGCCGAGAACATGGCAGAAGGCATCGAATACAGCGTCATGCCTGCCGGCAGGCTTCAGGATATCGATGGCTTATATGACATCGTATACAGCTCGCTGTGCTTCCATTACATAGAGGACTTCGGGAAGCTGATCAGCGATATACACAGCAAGCTCAGGCCAGGTGGGATGCTGCTGTTCTCCCAGGAGCATCCTATAACGACAGCCGATTATGAAGGAGGCTTCTCAGAGGACAGCAGGAGATACACATTCTCATCATATCAGAGAGAAGGAACAAGAGTATCTGAATGGTTCGTTGATGGCGTTGTCACATATCACAGGACTTTCAGCACGATAATAACTGAAATTGTACGAAGAGGATTCAGGATTGATACAGTTCTTGAACCAAAGCCATCTGAAAGCGCTATAAGAATGCTTCCAAGAATAGAAAGGGAATATGAGAAACCATCTTTTCTGATAGTTAAATCATATAAAAACTAATAATAACAATTCATTAACGATATAATTTTATATATGAAAGTTATCATATATCAGTCTTTTCATATATAATTAGCATCGTAACTTATATGCAAGATATCATTATTGATGCGATAAACCACTGAAACAATCGATAAACAGCATCATATCTGCAAGATCCCAGGCAATAAAGCCAGGGATCTTATATCATTCAGCCATGCCATCGGAAATAGTCATAGGATGTTCCGTATCGATTCCCGCCAGATAATAAAGCATGTAGCAGTTCTGGAACATCGATGCCTTCTCATTGACAAGCGCCAGCTCCTGCTCAAGCAGCGACAGCTGGGCTGCAAGGATATCCTGGTCAGATGATGAACCAAGTTCCTTCTTCATCTTCTCATCATCGACCTTCCTCTCCTCATTTTCGATCTTCAGCTCCTGGTAATCAACCTTCGCAGAAGAAAGATCCAATGATGAATAGGCGCTGACAACAGCGCTCTCTAAGGCATCCCGCGCAGCATCGTAATCTATATTGCTGGACTCTATCTGGCTTTCAATCCTGTCGATGTTGTTGAGTATCTTGCCGCCATCCCAGAGCGTAGTCTTGAAGGCCACCGTAACCATGAGGTTCCAATCATCCTTCCCTGTCCAGTTCTTCTCTATGAATGGAAAGCGCGGCCCGCCATAGCTGGCAGATAGCTGCAGCGCTATATCAGGGATGCCATACATTGAGGCATTCGCTATCTTCTTCCCATACTCGGCAGCCTCTGTCGCCTTTGAAGCCATGACAAGCGAAGGAGAAGACGGAGAGACAGCAAGCTCCACAAGGGTGTCAAGAGGATATGACAATATTGCTGTGATATCATCATCAGAAGGTACGTATGAGATATCATCACCTGCAAGGTCATCAATGCCTGTCAGTGTCCTCAGCGACTGCACAAGGCTGATCTTCTGGCTTTCCAGCTCCTTGAGCGAAAGCTCTGCCTGCTTTGCCTGTATCTGTGCATCGATAACATCAGAGGAGAGAACCGCCCCCTCAGCCTCGCCTTCCTCTGCCAGAGCGACAAGCTCTGAAGCTGTCCTGGAAGTCTCCTCAAGCAGCCCCTCAGCCTCGTTGATGAAGTACAATGCAGCAAGCCTCGACTTAAGCTCGGCAATCAGCTGCTTCTCCTTGTCGGAACGCTGTATCCTCATCGCGTCCTCCACAGTCTCGTACAGCTTCACTGAGTTGGTGATCTTCCCCCATGTGATCAGAGGCTGGGTTATGGAGAGAGAGGCGTTGTAATATGTGCTCTCCATGCCATCATACAGCTTTATGTCATATCCCTGAGCAAGCGGCGGACGGCCGATCTGGGTGAGTATGTCATTTGTATTTATGACGATATCATCAACAAGCGGATTCGGCATATACGTCCCAGTAAGCATCAGATCTATGGAGGGATGGTATGCAGCTTTCGCATCCTTGACATCCAGCTCGCTCTGTATGATGCTCTGGTCCGCCTTGCGGAGCTCGGTGTTGCTGACCACCATTGATGATATAAGGTCATCAAGATTATATGATGCCGTAATCGGAATCAGGGCTGTTGTTGTTATCAGAGCAATCAAAATCAGTCGCTTCATGGCAGTTCCTTAGTTGAACGACAGTACAGGAGATGCAGGAGAACCGCTTGCAGAGAATACAACAGTACCATCCTCTGAATCGATTGCATGCCTTCCATCATCAGATATTGCAAGCATATACAGCACCTGCCTGTCACCATCCTCGCCCCATTCAGGGCTGCCTGTGTCCCACATATACGGGAAAGAGACAGTACCGATAGAATCATCCGAGCCAGAAGAGCCAGGGAGGGATGAGGCGCTTGCAAGCCTGACAACTGCATGGTAATAATAGCCGTCTATGCTCTCATCGCTTCCGATGAGGCTTATGGCATCATCCCTTGCACTCTTCGATGTGAACGCGTAGAAGTCCACGCTCTCCCCTGCATGCCCGGCCGAATCATATATCGTCGCATTGACGTATCCCGTGAAGACATATGAGCATGATGCGATGGCAAAGGCCAGCGCAAGCAGCATTATGGTCCTGATTCTTCTCATTTCCGTTCCTCCTTCCTCCATTCCGGGAAAATCTTCCTTATCTTATGACGCTCCAGCAGGAAATAGAAAACAGGCATAAGGAAAAGCGTTATGAACGTTGATGTCGTAAGGCCGCCCATTATGACCTGTCCAAGCGGAGCATATATCTCTGCGCCTTCTCCTGTAGCGACCGACATCGGCAGCACTCCAAGGATAGTCGTCAGCGTACTCATCAGTATAGGGCGGAGCCTTGAAGCTGTCCCTGCCTGCACGTTTTCCTTGAGTGTCCTCAGCTCCTCGCTGTATGGCATATGCCCCATGAGATCTGCATCCTCATCATATGGGATCGAATGTTCGTCCATATACCTCTTCCTCGAACCTTCCTCAAGCTGGTTTATGTAATCGACCATTATGATTCCATTGTTGACAAGCATGCCCGCAAGCGAGACGACTCCGAGTATTGCTATCATTGACAGAGTCGACCCGAATGCAGCAAGCGCAAGGACGACTCCGATGATGCAGAACGGGGTCAGGAGCATGATAAGAAGCGGCTGGTCGAAACGCTCGTATATAAGGACTATAACCATATAGACGAGGAATAGGGCAACGGCAAGGGCGCGGAAGACAGGAGGAAGGGACTCATCAAGCATCTCGCCTATGCCTCCTGCCTCCGTGGTCACGCCGTCAGGCAGAGGATTGGAAGCTATGAACCTGGCAACCCTCTCTGCAACACCAGCTGTGGACTCGGTCGTAAGCTGCGCGCTTACAGTCATCGTGAGGGACCTGTCGCTGTGGTCTATGCGTGAAAGGCTGTTCTCCTCGGCCAGGTCTGCAAGCGCATCCATCGACACGGCGCTTCCAGCCTGCGTATAGAGCCTGATAGAATCGAGCATCGGCTGGCCAATGGCCTTGTCCGCTATATCAGAGGAAAGGGTGATGTCATACCGCTTCCCGCCATCTGATGTGTATGTGCCGATATCCATGCCATTGAAGATGATTGCGCTTGTCATTGCGGCCTCATAATCAGATATCCCGAGCGATGACATATACTCATATGAGGCATCCATGATCGCCGTCTCGGCATCGTAGGACGAGCTTATGGAGACGGAAAGGACCTCAGGGTCGGACGAAAGGAATGACTCAATGCTCTCAGCAGCTTCATACAGAGCCCTGTTGTCATTCCCGACAAGCGTCAGGCCATAGCCTCCGCCTCCTGAGATATATCCCACAAGATAGTCAAATCCGCCATTCTTCACGGTGACTGTCGCATCAGGGACGAGGCTCGATATGAGATACTGCATCTGGATTATTATCTCGTGTATATCCCTCTCCCTTTCAGCGACAGGGACAAGGACAGCGTGTATTCCTCCCTGGTTCCTTGCCGAGGAGAATGAGAATACCTCAGTGCTCTTTCCTGTATAGACGATATCTGTATCAAGCTCGGGGACGTTATCGATCAGTATCTGCTCAACCTTCTCCATTCCGCGCCTTGTATCCTCGAGCGTGTAATAGTAAGGGAACTCTATGTTTATGTAGAAATCGCTGTTGTCCGTCGAAGGAATGAATGAGAGCTGAAGATTGGAAAGAGAATAGACAGATATGACAGCGACAAGGGCGACAAGCACAAGCACGAAAGGAGTATGGTCCAGGGCACTGCCCAATGCCTTCCTGTACCCCGCCTCAAGCCTGTCTATTCCTCTCATCAGCACGTTGTCACGTGGCGTTCTCCTGCCATCATCATGCAGCAGCTTGCTGAGTATGTAAGGCATGAATATTATCGCCACGAAAAGCGAGGAGAGGATCGCGAACATCAGCGTCATCGATACGTCACGCAGGATATCGCCGATAAGCCCTGATATCATCGCAATAGGTATGAACACGACAACGGTCGTGAGGTTCGAGCCTATTACGGACCTGTCAACGATATCAGTGCCCCTGTAGATCGACTCACGCGCGCTGTAAAGAGCCTTGCCGTCACTCTCCTGCTGATAGAACCTGTATACCTGGTCAAGGACGACTATCGACGCATCGACGATGGAGCCAAGCGCCACGACTATGCCAGATATCGACATCAGGTTGATCGTGATCCCCGTAATCTTCATGGCGAGGAACGTGAAGAAGCATGAGAGAGGGATCGACAGCCCGATGGCGAGGGTTGCCTTGACATCGCTCAGGAAGATGAAGATGACGATTATCGCAATGATGATCCCCATGATTCCCGACTCTATGACATTGGAAAGGGAGGCGGAGATTATCTTGCTGTCATCGCTTATCATATGGTATGTGATGGCTCCGCCGGTTCCTGCTTCCATATCGGCAAGGATCTCCTTGACGGCATTAGTGATCTGCATAGTGTTGCCGTCAGAGCGCTTTGAGATGCTTACCTCTATCACACTGCGGCCGCCGCTTGTCACATAGTAGTCCTCCTCTGGATAGGAGAACTCTATATCAGCGACATCCGAAAGCCTTATGATCGTCCCCTTCTCATCTGCTCCAACAGGAAGATTGCCTATATCCGAAACATCGTCATATGAGCCATCGAATCTCATATCCACGGCCCTGCTGCCGCTTTCGACGGTTCCAAGAGGCATCGATGCGTTGGAGAACTGCAGGATCTGGTAGACAGTCGCAGGGGCTATCTTCCTGGCGTTGAGGTCATCCATCCGAAGCTTTATCTGCACCTCTGGCTCAAGCGATCCCGAGATCTCGACAGTCGATACTCCGGGAATCCTCGTGAGGCGCGGGCGGAGCTCATCGGTGACATACGCTGAAAGCGAGGCTATATCATCGCCGCCCTCGATGATGAACGATGTGACAGGGAGCATCGTAGCTCCTCCCACTATCGCCTGCGGCTCGCCTTCAAGGCCATCTGGAAGTGACGATGAGAGCTGCGATATGCGGTTCCTCACCTCCTCAAGCTGGTCGTTGGGATCTACTCCGTCACGGAAAGTTATCGTCACGACGCCCACGCTGTTCATTGACTGGGAATCCATGCTCTTGAAGTCAGGCAGCGTAACGAAGTCATCCTCAAGGACATCCACCACCTCTTTCTCTATATCTTCTGCAGATGCACCTGGATAGATCGATATCACGAATATCTGCGGCAGGTCCATATTCGATATGAACTCCATATTCGTGGACGAGATCGAAAGCAGCCCGAAGAGGAGCAGGGCCAGGAGGATCATCGTCAGGACTGCCGGATGCTTTACGGAATATCTGCTGATCTTCACGCCTCATCCTCCCCTACAACAGTCACAGGCATCCCTGATACAAGGCCATCGAGGCCTCTCACGATAAAGAAGGAATCGGCATATCCGTCAGGAACCGCCAGCCACGAGCCGTCATCAAGCCCTGTCTCGATATCGGCATACAGCGCCTCGCTGCCATCATCGGACAGCATGTACAGCCCGCCCCCGGCCTGCGCGGCATAATAAGGCAGCGCATAGCACTCATCTTCTGCAAGTACTATCGAGATATTGACAAACATCCCAGGAACGAAGCCTTCTGGGGAAAGAAGCCTCACCTTCATCTCGAATGTCTTTGACGTAGGATCGACATATGGCGCTATCGATATGATCTCAGCCTCGCTCATGCCGCCCTGAGGTGATGCTATCTCCACCTTGATGCTGTCACGCAGTGATGAGATCCTGGAAAAATAACGTTCGCCTATCTTGACTGAGACAACAAGGTCGGAGAGATCCGAGACAACAGCAAGAGGAGACTCAGGGGAAGCGATGGAACCAGCAGCGGATGGTGCCATAAGCACAGTGCCCGCAACAGGTGATCTTACCGTTGCATATGAAAGCTGGAGCTGGGCAAGCTCGAGCTGGGCTGATGCGGCATCAAGCTGAGCCTTAAGCATCTCATAGTCCTGCTTTGTCGCAGCGCCTTTCTGATAAAGAGCCTCTACGCGGCCAAATGAGCTTGAAAGCCCAAGGTACGCTGCCTCGGCCTGCGCTTTCTGCAGTTCGTACGGCTCCTTATCGATCTCAGCGATCACAGCGTCCTTGTCAACATGATCGCCAGCTTTCACAGGATAGCTCTCGATGGTCCCGCTCACAAACGGGACAACAGGTATCATGGCCTCAGCTTCTATGTATCCGGTAAGCTCAAGTGTATCGCGTATCACCCTCTTCTCAGGCTTCATGACCTCAACCGGCTTCACCGGACGCTCATACGAGACAGAGCTTCTGGTGCTGAAGAATACGGCAAGAGCCGCCATGATGGCGGCAAAGGCCAATATCAGCACAATATATTTTGCAATTCCTCTTCTTCTCATCGCTTGTTCCCTCATCTTTGAAGATAATATGCAAAGGCTGATGATTCCTCGACAAAATGCCATCACGGTGTTGGATTTAATCCAAAACCGACACAATGTTTGAATTATGTTGGATAGCTCAGAGCGTTCACTATCCCGGCTCCTTGTGATATCATCGCGCCATGGCCATATATGAAGAGACGCTGGAACAGCAGAGAAGATATTTCAGGACAGGAGCGACGCTTCCTGTATCATTCAGGAAAACCATGCTCAGGAAGCTCAAGGATGAGCTGAAGAGACGTGAGGGCGATGTGATAAAGGCGCTTCACGAGGATCTTGGCAAGAGCGACTTCGAAGCATATGCAACGGAAATAGGGATCGTGTACGGAGAGATAAGCTATCTCTTGAAGCATCTTTCGTCATTCATGAGGAAGAAGAAGGTCGCTTCCCCTATAACTATATTCAAGGCAACATCATACACGATAAGGGAGCCTTTGGGGACTGTGCTTATCATGTCTCCGTGGAACTATCCGTTCCAGCTCACCATGGTTCCTCTTGCAGGTGCGATAGCTGGCGGCAACACAGCCATAGTCAAGCCATCAAGGTACTCGAAGGCAACGTCAAGGCTGATGAAGGAGATCATAGAAAGCATATTCCCGAAGGAGTATGTCGCAGCATTCGAAGGCGGCCATGAGACAAACACCGCGCTGCTTGAGGGAAGGTATGACATGATATTCTTCACAGGCAGCCCGAACGTCGGGAAGATCGTCGCAGCCAAGGCCGCGGAGACCCTTACCCCCACCGTCCTCGAGCTTGGCGGCAAGAGCCCTGTATTCATAGATGAGAGCGCGGATATCAAGCTCACGGCCCGCCGTCTTGCATGGGGCAAGTTCCTCAATGCGGGACAGACCTGCGTAGCGCCGGACTACGTGCTTGCAGACAAGAAGATAGTAAAGCCTCTGCTTGAGGCGCTAGAGAAGGAGACAAGGAAGATGTTCTCCTCATCCCCCCTTTCATCACCGGATCTTCCGAAGATAATAAACGAGCGCCACTTCGAGAGGATAAGAGGGCTTATAGGAGGATCAAGGACAGCCTTTGGAGGAGAATGCGACAAAGATACGCAGAAGATAGAGCCTACGGTCCTCTATCCTGTACGCGAAGAGGATCCTGTAATGCAGGAAGAGATATTCGGCCCGGTCCTGCCAATACTGGAGTACGAAAGCCTTGACGAGGCGATAGACTTCGTACGAGGCAGGGAGAAGCCTCTCGCGCTATATGTCTTCAGCAGGAGCAGGAAGAACATCAGCAGGATACATGCCCTATGTGCTTTCGGAGGCGGCTGCGTGAACGATGCGGTGATACATCTTTCCAACCCACGCCTGCCATTCGGCGGTGTCGGCAACTCCGGAATGGGAAGCTACCATGGCAGAATGAGCCTTGAGACCTTCACACATCAGAAATCCATCGTCAAGGAAGCGCTATGGATAGATCTTCCTGTGCGCTATGCTCCTTTCGGCAAGAAGATCAGACTGCTCAGGCTGCTGATGAGATAGGAGTCAGGGATGCGTTCACCAAGATGGCTTGAGGTTGGACTGAAAAGCATGGCAATCGGAGGCGCAACAGGACTTGCCATGACGATATTCGCGAACACAGTCTCATTCCTGGGGGACCTGAACGTATGGTGTCCATATCTCGTGCTCCTCCTCCCTCTCGGAGGATACATCACGATGAAGCTCTATTCGGCATTCGGGGATTCCTACCGTGCGATAACCACGGCAGCCATTGACTTCATCCATGATGGCGAGGCAATCGAGGCAGGGGTGGAAAGACACAAGCCCAAGATGAAGATAACACCTATGATGGGCATCGTTGCATATATCGCCGCCGCCATAGCGCACTTTGCCGGAGCATCTGTCGGAAAGGAAGGAGCCGGCGTGCAGATCGGACTCTCTATCGGGGAGCTCGGCTACAGGCTTGACAAGAGGCTCTCCTGGGAAGGGCACAGAGGACGAGGAGACTACTATCTTATGGTAGGAGCTGGAGCTGCGTTCGGAGCGCTGTTCTCAGCACCTGTCGCAGGGACGCTTTTCGCGATGACATTCGCATCCCCAGACATAATAAGGCTATCTGCCCTCTTTCCGTCGCTCGTTGCATCCATAACAGCTGTGATGGTATCGAAAGGAATGGGAATACATGTCATGGAAGTGCCGGCGTTCCAGGAGCTTCCGCTTACAATGAAGAGCCTTCTCTGCACAATACTCATAGCGATCGCAGCAGGCCTTCTGGCACGTCTCTTCGTGTTCCTTCTCGAAGCATTCAAGGAAGGCCTTAGGAAAAGATTCAGCAGCCCTGCCATGAGAACGATCATCCCTTCCATAATCGCGATGGCCATCTTCCTCACGACGTATATCGTTACAGGCCGCGATGACTACAACGGTCTGTCGCTGACGCTGCTTTACGACGCGATGAACGGAAACGGGATACCATATATCTCTTTCGTGCTCAAGGCGATACTCGTATTCCTATCCATAGCCGCAGGATTCGTAGGCGGAGAGGTAGTGCCTCTGCTTGTGACAGGAGGCACGTTCGGCTATACGCTTGCATCGATCCTGTCGCTCCATCAGCCGACATTCGCAGCGCTCGGGGCCATAGGCATGCTCTCGGGAGGAACAAACCTGCCGCTTGTCTGCTTTGCATTGGGCCTTGAGCTTTTCGGATACTCCGAACCTGTCCTTCTCTTCGTCGCAGTAGCTGTCTCCTACATAGCCTCAGGCAAGAAGAGCATATACCAGCATCAGAGGAATGCGCTGAAGGAAAGAGTCTATGGGCAATCCTGAGATCAGCATGGATATGAGTGCATACAAACCGCCATTCATGATAACAGATGATATTACGGTGCTGGTTTCAGAGATAAGCGAGGAGGTCGGGAGAATTTCCGTCCTGCAGGCAGATCATGTCACGCCGCACCTCAGGCGAAAGAACCGCATCCGTACAATCCATTCTTCGCTTGCAATTGAGCATAACTCCCTTACGATCGATCAAATGACGGCAATCATCAACGGCAAGCATGTTCTCGGCAATCCAATTGAAATCAGGGAAGTAAGAAACGCATATGAAGCATATGAGCTTACGCTTGACCTTGATCCTCTCTCCATTGATTACCTACTGAAAGCTCATAGAGTGATGATGAATGGGCTTGTGCCTGAAAATGGAAGATTCCGCTCTGGTGGCGTTGGAGTCTTCGATGGGGAGGAGCTCATACATATCGCACCGCCAGCAGAGTATGTTCCATCTCAGATAAGAAACCTCATCTCATGGTACAGCAGATCAAGGCTCCATCCGCTGGTCAAAAGCTCGGTATTCCATTATGAGTTCGAATTCATCCACCCATTCGTTGATGGAAACGGCAGGATGGGAAGGATGTGGCATACTCTTCTTCTTGGCAAATGGAATGAGCTCTTCCTGTGGCTTCCTATAGAAGAACTAATCCAGACCAGGCAGAAAGAATACTATGATGCGCTGCGGAAGGCTGATCAGACAGCTGACTGTGCAGTTTTCGTAGAGCTTATGCTGGAGATCATAAGGGATAGCCTGAGGGAAGCATCGGAGACAGAAGATAACAGCGACCAAGTCAGCGATCAAGTCGGAGACTCCGTCGCGAGATTGCTCTCAGTGCTTGGCGATGAGCAGCTGTCGGCACTGGAGCTGATGAAGCGGCTTGGACTCTCGCATAGGCCTACATTCAGAAAGAACTACCTTGATCCAGCATTGCGCGCAAACCTGATAGAACGTACAATCCCGGACAGGCCGAACAGCAGCAGGCAGAGATACAGGAAAGTCAGTCATCCCTCCTCATCCACCATGTAAGCATGTCGCTGCGGATGAGCCCGAGCTTCTGCTGAAGAGCCTCGGATGGCTTGTTTGACACATAGACATTGCAGTATGCAGCCCTTCCCTCTTCCATCGCCTTGTCGATCAGGAACATCTCAAGCCTCTCTCCCAATGACCGTCGTCGGAACCCAGGAAGGATCTCAAGCATTCCCATGGCTCCTTCTGTATGGAATCCGGCAAAGCCTGCGAACCTGCCATCAGGGAATATGCCCCAGATCCGATTGCTCCTTATGCGCTCTTTTATGTAGTCAAGCGCACTATGGTAGTTCTCTGCAGCCTCTGCGGCGTATTCCTCGCCAAGCGGCATTATATCGCAGTAATCTGCGTGGAAAGGCTTCCCTTCATATACGTAAAGGAAGCACGGTTCCTCCACCTTGTAGCCCTTCCCCGAAAGATAGGAATAAAGAGGCTCGCCATGGGCTGCGATCAGGTTATCGCCGAGCAATGGGGATATCCAGCTGCAGTCGATGCAGAAAGACGCTGCCATTATCGTTGATGATGGATTCTCCACCGCTATCCCCTTCTCTGAAAAGAACAGCACCCTGCTTCCAGGAAGCGACAATGTATCTATGATGTCTGTGTATGAAAGAGCATCCAGCCCTTTCAGGAAACGAATTTCATCATCATTTGCCATGAAGTGTACTATAGCAATTTTCCATCACCTTACACAGATACCCTTTTTATGATATGTTTACCTCGCTATGGATGAGAAGAGCATACGCAACATAGGCATCATGGCCCATATAGATGCCGGGAAGACAACGACAACGGAAAGAATACTGTACTATACAGGTGAGAACCATAGGATCGGCGAGGTCGACAACGGCGAAGCGACTATGGACTGGATGCAGCAGGAGCAGGACAGAGGCATAACTATAACGAGCGCCGCGACAACCTGCTACTGGAAGGAGCATCAGATAAACATCATAGACACCCCGGGACATGTGGACTTCACAGCAGAGGTCGAAAGATCGCTCAGGGTGCTTGATGGCGCTGTCGGCATATTCTGTGCAGTCGGAGGTGTCGAGCCTCAGACCGAGACTGTATGGCGGCAGGCAGATAAATACTCAATACCGCGCATCGCGTTCGTGAACAAGATGGACAGGCTTGGAGCCGACTTCTATGAAGTGCTTAAGGAGATGGAGAAGAAACTTTCGGAGAATCCTGTCCCGCTCTTCATACCTGTAGGCTCTGAGAACGGATTCTCCGGGATAATAGATCTTCTTTCCATGGAGTATCTCACATTCAGCGCGGAAGACGAGGGAAAGACGATAACGCGCTCCGCTATACCTGAAAGCGAGAAGGATAACGCAGATAAGTGGAGAGAGAAGCTTATAGACAGCGCAGCATCATTCTCGGATGAGATAACGGAGCTCTACTTCGAGGGCGAGGATATCCCATCTGACATGATACTGTCGGCACTGAGGACTGCGACGCTTGAGCGCAAGTGCCTGCCTGTATTCGTAGGCTCATCGCTCAAGAACATCGGAGTCCAGACTCTCCTTGATGGAATAGTCTCCCTCCTCCCTTCCCCTCTCGAGACGCCGGCGGTAGAGACCATAAATGCGAAGAACGGGAAGACTGAGGAGCTCAAGCACAGCCAGACAGGACCGCTTGAGGCCCTTATCTTCAAGATCCAGGTGGATCCACAGGCCGGCCCGATGTGCTTTGTTCGCGTATACTCAGGCGTCCTCAAGAAGGGCATAGCTGTATACAACATCACAAAAGGCAAGAAGGAAAGGATCAACAGGCTCCTGAGGATGCACGCAGACAGGAGCGAGGATCTTTCAGAGCTCAAGGCTGGGGATATCGGGGTGATAATAGGCTTCCGCATGGCCCAGACAGGTGACACGATCGGACAGGAGAACCATCCATTCCTGCTGGAGAAGATGCAGTTCCCTACCCCTGTCATATCAATCGCGATAGAGCCGAAAAGCACTGCAGAGCAGGACAAGCTGAGAAAGGCACTTGAAACCCTTGCCATGGAAGATCCGACATTCACATACAAGGATGATGCGGAAACAGGCCAGCTTGTCATATCAGGGATGGGAGAGCTTCATCTCGATGTCCTTGTGACAAGGATAACAAAGGAGATGAAGATAGATGCGAGAGTCGGAAACCCGCAGGTATCCTACAGGGAGTGCATCAGGAAGGAAGCCTCAGGCAAGGAAGATTTTGCCCGCACCATCGCAGGAAAGGAGAACACCGCATCCATATCTCTCACAGTCCGTCCTCTTCCCCCTCGGAGCGGCAACAGCCTGAAGATCACGGCAAGCACCAGGGACATCCCTGAGGATATCATCGAAGCAATAAGGAATGGGATAAACGGAGCATTCCAGGGTGGCATAAAGTTCGGCTATGAATGCACAGACATAGAGGCTGATGTGACAGCTATCGGATACGATGAGAACACATCGACTCCTTTCGCATTCACATCCTGTGCCGCGATGGCATTTGACAGGATTGCCTCCGAGGCAGAGCCTGTGCTTATGCAGCCAGTGATGAAGGTGCAGGCAACAGCCCCATCTGAATATATCGGAGATGTCATCTCATCCCTTACGCAGAGAGGCGGTATAGTGCTCTCGATGGAATCAAAGCCAGGCGCTGATACAGTGACAGCAGAAGCTCCTCTTGAGAAGATGTTCGGCTACACGACTGTTCTCCGCTCATCAACCCAGGGACGTGGAACATTCAGCATGGAGTTCTCTCATTACGCTGAAAAGAACTAAAGAGTTATGATATCATAAATGGGTGTATTTGATATGATACACCCATAATTTTTATAGATTATAAAATAGTAATTATATTACTTTACTTGATTGGTCAGAACCTTCCCTTCCTCGAATTCCTTGACATTCGAAAGCGTTGTCTCGCTTATAGCGGAAAGGGCTTCCTTTGTCAGATATCCCTGATGGGATGTTATTATCACATTGGGCATGCTTATCAGACGCGCCAGCGTGTCATCTGCTATCCCCTCATCGCTCTGATCGGTATAGAATATGCCTGCCTCTTCCTCATATACATCAAGCGCGGCCCCTCCTATCCTCTTCTCCTTCAGAGCCTCAAGCAGCGCATCGGAGTCAATGAGGGCTCCTCTTGACGTGTTGATGATGTAAGCCGTGTCCTTCATGTCCGAAAGTGTCCTTGCGTTTATCATATGCCTGTTGTCATTTGTCAGTGGGCAGTAGAGGCTCACGACATCTGATTCCCGCAGAAGCGTATCAAGGTCGGTATACTCCACCCCGCTTATCTCTGCAGGATATGGATCATATGCCAGGACACGCATCCCAAAGCCTTTTGCTATGTCAATCGCAGCACGTCCGATCTTTCCAGTTCCGACAATCCCCATTGTCTTGCCATAAAGATCGATGCCGACGAGCCCAGAAAGCGAGAAATTAAACTCTCTTGTACGCACATAGGCATGTGTCAGCTTCCGGACAAGAGCGAGAAGCAGCGCGAAGGAATGCTCTGCGACAGCATGAGGACTGTAAGCCGGCACTCTGACGACAGGGATTCCATTTGATAGCGCATAGCGGTAATCAACATTGTTGAAGCCAGCTGAACGCATCGCGATGAGCTTCACCCCCTCCTGCTTGAGCACATCGACGACATTCCTGTCAACGGTGCAGTTAACGAACGGGCAGACGACATCCGCGCCCTTTGCAAGTATCGCGGTATCTCTGTTGAGCGAGGCATCGTAATACACGATGTCATATCCATATTTCCTATTGGCCTCATCGAAATGGAGCCTATCGTATGATTTAGTATCAAACAGGGCAATCTTCATAAATGATTCTCCTTCCAACTAAAGGTAATACCAAACAGGCAAAAAGGAAAAACGAGGCACATTGGCGATTGTTGACCAATTCCCCATGATTTCAGATAATCACGCTGTCGGAAGCCTTCGCTGTATTGAAAATGGTAAAGCGATGTCCTGCTATCCGAGAAACCACAAACCATCGATATTGGAGAGTAGGACAATGCCTGAGGGAAAAGAGAAAGGTATCGGGGATTATATTGTCTCCATACTCAACGGAATGGCACAGGGGCTGTTTTCATCACTTATCATCGGCCTCATCATCAAGCAGATAGGCACATATGCTGGACTGGGGTGGCTAGCTTCATTCGGACAGGTCGCGCAGTGCCTCACATGTCCAGCCATCGGAATAGGTGTAGCATACAGCATCGGTGCGAAGGGACTAGCCCTTTTCGCAGCGGCAACAGCAGGCACGATCGGAGGCGGAGCGATAACAATAGCGGAGACTGGAGCCGTCGCGATAGCTTCCGGGGAACCTCTTGGAGCATGTATCGCGGCCCTTGTCGGAGCGCTCTGCGGCAAGCTTGTGACAGGGAGGACGAAAGCTGACATCATTGCAGTGCCGCTTGTCACGATCCTTGCTGGTGGACTTACGGGCATGTTCATATCACCTGTGGTCGCGACGCTGATGAACGCGCTCGGAGCATTCATAAACCAGCTCACCACCCTTTACCCGCTGCCTATGGGAATACTTGTATCTGCCGTCGTCGGAATGGTGCTTACCCTTCCGATAAGCTCCGCTGCCATCTGCATATCACTTGGGCTTTCAGGGCTGGCCGCAGGAGCAGCTTGCGCAGGATGCTCGGCACAGATGATAGGATTTGCCTTCATGAGCTTCAAGGAGAACGGAGTCGGAGGGCTGATCAGCCAGGGGCTTGGTACATCCATGCTCCAGATCCCGAATATCTGGAAGAACTGGAAGATATGGATTCCCCCAACAGCAGCATCGATGATCACCGGGCCGATATCAACATGTCTGTTCAAGATGACGAACAATGCAGCAGGCGCAGGAATGGGCACAAGCGGCCTGGTCGGGCAGTTCAACGCAGTTGCCGTGATGGGAGCCTCGGCACTGCCTGAGATAGTGATCGTGCACTTCCTTCTCCCCGCCATTCTCACAGTCCTCATAGCTTTGCCGCTGAGGAAGAATGGCTGGATAAAGGAAGGAGACCTGACGCTTCCTGACTGATTGATAAAAGCATCTGAATTACATTCTTCAATATTCAGATGCTTTTTTTATAATATAATCATGATCCAATTGTGCTAATTCTGCCCTTTGGAAAACAGAGGTTGTCTCAGCCAGTATCGCTCTTCTATATTCTGAATCAACAGGTAAATGTACCAAAAGCAGATATTCTGCATTCATTTCCTTTGCAAGCATGCCAACTTGCATGCCACTGGAATGACCTTGTTCTTGAAGATGATTTCGGTATATATCCAGACCGCCCGCCTCGTGAATCAGCAAATCAGACGAAAAAGCAGCTGCGGGATACGGCAATGTGACTGAGCTATCGGGGAAATATGATACTTTCTCATTGCCGCTTATGAATACATAACCTGTTGTCGGAACTTTTGGCCTATGAAATAAAGGGAAGCTTTTTATATTGATACTCCCAATACTTTCAATTTCAGTCAGCCATTTTATTTCCATCATTTTCTTCTGATCAAGAAGAAATAGCTCATACAATCTTCTTGCCATTTCTAACGTATGCGGATTTCCTAGAATAATCAGCGGCTTTTCTCTTTTCATCAGCCACAGATTGTGAAGGAGCGAAGGTAAGGCATAGATATGATCAACATGTGCATGCGTCAGGATTACTGCATCGATAGTCATGGGATCATACCCACTATGCAGCAATGAAGTAACAGGACTTCCGGATGTATCGACCAGAAATGTAGTCTTCTCATCTGATATAACAAAGCTTGTATTTCCGGTATCCCTAGCCTGAAGCCCGCCAGATATGCCTGAAAATTTCAGTCTGAACATAAATCACTCCGAAAAAACAGGGAGAGAATAAATCTCTCCCATATTCTTGAATTACCTTATTCTCCAAGCAATTCAGCCACTTTCTCACTTCCTTCACGGATATCGCGGAGAACAGCATAATCCTTCGCATAATCAACAGGAATGAACCTATCATTCTCAGGCCATGTCTCCTGCATCAACGTACCTTCCCAATCATATGTGAGGAATGCCTCCCTAACCTTTTCCTGCAGCTCTGGCTTAAGCCTATAATTAACGCCCCATGCAGTTGGAGGGAATATATCTGACTCATATATGAAATCACACCATTCTGAAGTATCGGGGACACGTTCGCCAGCAACCATTCTCTGAAGTACTGTATCAGCAATTGCTGCAGCATCATAGTCCTGATTATACACACCCATTATTGAGTTATCGTGATTTCCAGAGAAAGAAACCTCATAATCAACATTAGGAAGTATTCCAAAATTCTGATAAAGGATAGCCCTTGGCGCACTATATCCCGAATTTGAGCTTTCGGACACAAATGCAACATTCTTGCCAACAATATCATCTATCGTAGAAATCCCTGAACCCTTATAGGTGATTATTGCCATCCTATATCCAACAAAGCCATTCTCAGTTCCCATTACGACCATAGGAACGAATCCACCAACATTAACAGCATCCTGGACTGTTCCAGCAGCAAAGCCTGAAACATGGAGGCGACCAGCCCTCATTGCTTCAATCTGTGTCGCATAATTGGTTACAGCAAACCACTTGACATTCTTTCCTGTCACTTCTTCAAGATGCTTTTGGAAATCAACAAAGACTTCCTCATATACAGCAGGATCTTCCACTGGAGCATATGCAAAAATCAATGTATCCGGGTCAAGCCACATAGAGGGATCCTCAGGTGTATCAGCAATCATGTCGCCGTTCTTATCGACATAAACTGGATCCAATTCTCCATACTGTACCACTTCTTCCGTAGTTTCATTTGAGCCTTGGGCAAAAAGAACTCCTATGAAAGCCATGAAAACGAAAGCAATTGTAAAGAATTTCTTCATAAAGATACCTCCTTTTGTATTCTTTATTATGAAATAGCTTTTCTTACCTTTGCTGAGACAAACTCAGCAACAACTACCGTAATGAATATCACTATCAGGATTGACAGGACCTGATTCCATTGGAGCCTATTGATTGCAGAATTCATGAGCAATCCAATGCCTCCGCCCCCCACAATACCGATAATAGTTGACTCTCTTATATTGTTTTCCCACCTATATACAGCTGTACCGACAAATGATGGCATGACCTGTGGCAAATACCCATATACAAACACCTGTAAAGTCGATGCCCCCGTGGCGGTAATGGCCTCAATAGGTTCCCTGTCAATCTCCTCAATAGCCTCATACATAAGCTTTGACACCATTCCAATGGACCGGATTGCTATCGCTATGATGCTAGCAAGCAGGCCTGGACCAACGATCTGAACAATAACAAGGGCCCAAATCATACTATTCACAGAACGTGATGCAACAATGAATATCAACACTATCAGACGGATAATACTGTTTGGTGTCGTATTCTTTGCAGCTAGGAATGACAGGAAGAATGATACGATAACAGCAATGCCAGTTCCAAAGACTGAAATTGTTATGGTATCCCAAAGAGCTGGCATGATCTTTCCAAAATATCTTATATCAGGTGGGAACATCCTTGATAGGAAATCCTTTATCTGATATCCAGCATCAAACACAAATTCCCAGGTAGTCTGACTGCTTATGAACTCCCAGGAGATCAGCAAGACAATCAAACCCGCTAGCGAATATAAGAACTTTATATTCTGCTGTATTCTCGTATTCTTTACCCACTTAGTCTTATCTGCATCTACAAAAGGCATTAAACAATCCTCCTGCGAATTGAGCTTGAAATATACTCTGTAATCAGAACCATGATGATTATCACCATCAGGATTGCACCTGCTGTGTTGTAATCATATTTACCCATTGCAGTATCAAGAACAGCGCCTATTCCACCTGCCCCCACTATGCCTATTACGGTAGACTGCCTGAAACTTATGTCAGCACGATAAATAGAGAGACCGATGAACCGAGTGGAAACCTGAGGCCATACACCATATATTACAGTCTGGAACCAATTCGCACCTGTAGACTTGATAGCCTCAATCTGCTCTTCATTAATATTCTCGATATCCTCAGCCAGCATTTTTCCGATGAATCCAACACTGTTCAGCAATAACGTCAGAACGCCTGCCAGAGGCCCATAGCCAAACATGATGACGAAAAGAATGCTAAGGACAACAACATGAAGGCTTCTGATGAACATCAATAGAACGCGGCAGATGCAATATACCCATCGAGGAACAAGATTTCTGGAAGCACCAAAAGCCAACGGCAAAGACAAGAACATGCTCACAATAGAAGCAAACGCCGTCATTGCAAGGCTTTCCAGGATTCCTTCTATGATATATTTATACCGCGTAGCAAAATCTGGATGGAAAAAGCCTGAAAACAGCTTTCCCATCTTGCTGACACCTCGGACAATCCTTTCTGGATCTACTTCTATGCTAGATCCTGCTATCAGGATATAAAGAAACACAGCAATAATTACTGAATATCTGATAAATGGATTAGCAATCAGATGCTTTTTCTTCCATGTTCTTTCCATTTTAGCCCTCATCAGTACTTTCGGTCTTTTTCTTCAAATTCCAGTCTTCTTCTCCATAAATCGTATTGAGTACATCTGTATCAATCTGGTCACTGGTTCCATCAAATACAACCAACCCCTTCTGCAATCCTACGATTCTAGGACAGAACATCCTTGCCAGCTGGACATCATGGATATTTACGATGCAGGATAGTTTATTCTCTTCGACCAGCTCCAGGATAAGCCTCATTACCTGCCTGGATGTCTTAGGATCAAGGCTTGCTGTAGGCTCATCTACAAGAAGCAACTCTGGGTTCTGTATCAATGCACGGGCTATGCCAACTCTCTGGCGTTGTCCACCAGACAGCTGATCTGCTCTGTTATCAACATAATCAGCCAACCCTACTCTCTCTAGAAGAGTAAAAGCTTTTTCAACTGCTTCCTTCGGGAACTTGCGCAATGCGCTTTTCCAGAAACCAACATATCCAAGCTGTCCTGAAAGGACATTCTCCATAACAGTAAGCCTGTCCACCAAAGCATATTCCTGGAAAATCATTCCGATTTTCCTTCTTGCCAAACGGAGATCCTTCTTCCCCATCTTCACAATGCTTTTTCCATTGACAATGATATCTCCGCTCGTAGGCTCAACAAGCCTATTGATACATCTGATTAGAGTGCTTTTCCCTGCCCCAGATGGTCCAATGAGCGCTATTACACTATCATCAGGAACAACAAGGGAAACACCTTTCAAGGCCTCTTCCCCTGAAGGATATTTCTTTACAAGATTCTTGATCTCCAGCATCATGCACCTCCTTTCACGATCTCATCTATCTGAACTACACTATCTGCCAGCAAAGCAGCAGATGAGGCATAAACCATCACCCTTATCAGCCCCTTTTCGCTTTGACTGGAGCGCTGTGTCAAATAACACCAATCATTATCATTGCGCCACTCCAGGATTGTGGCACCAAGCGGTGAGCCATCTGGCAGTGTCGATATGATTGAATAACCTTTGCATTGAAAATATTTCTTTATGTTCGAAAGAACTGCGTCTCTTTGTTCTTCTGAAGACAAAAAGTAGCTCCATTCAGGCCTTGAGAATACGGAGTTCTGTATTTCAATCAGCTTTTCGAGATTTCTACCATCCTTCTTCCATTCGGAGGCGAAAAGCAACGCTATCAGCAAAGTATTCTCATAAGGTGCATTCTGCCTATCCAATGACAATTTGAAATAATAATGTGCTGTCTCTTCTGCAGCAAAAGAAATAGAACCATCTTCGATCAGTTTCTTTATGAGCGAATGGCCATTTGGAATGAGTACAGGAATGAACTCACACTCTTTCAATATTGGCTTGACAGCTGGAACTGCTTTAGGATCCAAGCCTATCTTATTACCATTGCCGCACAACTCAGATAACTTTCTTGCAAGGAATGTAAGGACTATGGAAGGAGATACAAATGACAGATGAGAGTCATATATTACAAGCCTATCTCCATCACCATCAAATATGAAAAGAAAATCAAACTTTCCTTTCATCTCCTGAGCAACGGCCAATGTACTTCTTATGTTCCCTTCCACTGCAGGGTTTGGAGTACCGGAAGGGAATGCACCATTTGCAACAAGATTGATTGGAATAATATTTGCTCCAAGCTTCTCAAATGCAAGCATTATCTCATTTCCAGCGCTCCCTGACATGAAATCCACGAGTATGGTTATGTCTTTCAACTGATTACCAGAAAGCCCCGCACATTTTATGGAGAAGTCTATAAATTCATTGGTTTCCTGTATAACGGCAATCCGTCCCTTGCCCGATAATGCAGGACAATCTCCTTTTATGAATGCTTCTTTAATATATGATAGGCCGCCTGCTGGCCCTACTCCATCTGCAATAGGCTCTGCATTCAGGCCTACCAGCTTCTCACCTGTATAATTCCTAGGGTTATGGGAAGCTGTGATCATTATTCCTGCGCAATCAGGCCGCTTGCTTATGCTGTAATAAAACTGACATGTTGATATTGGATTGATGCAGCAAATAACGTTGAAGCCCAACTCTGAAAAGCGATTTATCGCAACCTGCATCAACTCCTCGCTTCTTAACCTTGTATCACGGCAAATAAGGACTTCATTTGCCTTCAGCTCATTCAGGAAATATGAGGCTTCTGCATCGCATAACCGCAGGAAGTACTCATCGGACAAATCATCTCTATCAATCCTAATATCATACGCATGAAAAAGATTACCAGCCATTCTGTTGATATCGTCAGATTTCATACTCCTTCCTCAATTCATCAAGTTCCTTCAGGTTCTTATATGCAATTTCTTTCCTCAGATTCGAGACAAACAAGCTGATTGATTCAGAAACGAGTACTGGAACAGCCATAGAATGGAATATCTGCAGAGGACCACGTTTCAGCTCTAGGACATAATCTGCATTTGCCGCAGCATAGCCTTCAGGATAATCAGTAACGACGATGGAAGGAATCCTGGCTTTCCTGCAATATTGAAGCAACTTCAGCAGATCGCTATTATCATGCCCAAAACAGAATCCTATAAAGCAATCATTCTCCTTATGCTGGACAATCTGATCAAATATCCTATGACCCAATTGGCTGATTCTACGGACATCTATTCCAAAGCGCCTAAGCCAGAATTCCAATGTGTTTCCTGGCGATTTAGAAGCTCCTCCATCTTCAAATAAAAACAAAGAAGACGCAGAATTAATACAAATACAGGCTTCCTTGAATGTTGTTGATGCAATAAGGCATTTGATAGCATCGATATATCCCTTCTGGAGATCTATGAAGGAATCAATGAAGTCCATCGTTTCATTATCATGGATAACATAATTATAAAACCGAGAGGAAATATTGAATGTAGAGGAAAATCTGTACTTGAACAGTTTCTTCATCTCAAGGAATCCAGACAGCCCTATTTTCTTGGCAAACCTGACTATAGTAGCTTCCCCAACATTCGCTATATGTGCCAAATCTGCAAGTGACAATATCGCAATCTGTTCAGGATTGGCCTTGATATAAGCAGAAAGAATCTTCTCCGTCTTTGAAAACTGTTTTTCATGGTCACCAATTAACTGCAATATGTCCTTTTCCATAATCCGAGTATAAAATGAACAATCAAAAAGTAAAGAATTATTTTATTTTGGAGTAAAATTTATCAAAACTCCATTTTCAGCCAATTCCAAGACAATGAAAATAAGCATATCTGCAATAGTCACAGATGACCAAAATACAACAAAATTACATTTCCAAGGATCTACTGTATCTATCGAATTAGTTTGACTTATGCAATCTGCGCCCTTAACATCTTCTTAATAGCACATTTGCATTCAAAAGGAGGATTCAGATGAGCGTCAGTACCAAGGATATCAGGAACGTGGCCATCATCGGCCATAATGGTACGGGAAAGACGAACCTCATAGAGCAGATGCTTTATTATGGTAATGTTCTTTCCCGTCCTGAGACAGTAGACAGCGGCAAGACTGTCAGTGATTACACAGAGGAAGAGATTCAGAGGAAGATGTCTGTCCATACGACGCTCTCTTCGATGGAGTGGGATGGGAAGAGAATCAACATCCTGGACACTCCGGGAACTGGAGACTTCATTGGTGAGGCGATAAGCGCATTCAGGGCAACAGAGGCCGCGCTTATGGTCGTAGACGGCAGGGAAGGCGCTCAGATCGAGACAATAAAGCTATGGAGAAGGCTTGATGAAAGGAACAAGCCAAGAGCCATATTCATCAACAAGATGGATAAGGAAAGAGCAAGCTTCCGCCATGTCATAGACTCACTTGTAGAGGAATTCAATGCGCATTTCGTGCCTGTAGTAATGGCACTCGGAGAGGCTGAAGAGTTCCACGGAGTCATAAACCTGATAGAGAACCAGGCATACGAATGCCATGAGAACGGCAAGGAAACACCTATGCCGATACCAGAGAAATACGCAGCTGTCGTCGAGGACTTCCGCGCACGCCTTATCGAGAACGCGGCAGAAGGAACAGATGAGCTGATAGAGAAATACTTTGAGGAAGGAACACTTGAGCCAGATGACATAAGGCATGGCCTTGCTGTCGGAATGAGGGAAAACAGAGTCATCCCGGTATTCTGCGGAGCCACGGACAAGGGAGCTGGCATAACTTCCCTTCTCAACTTCATAAAGAACAACTTCCCATGGCCTCTTGGAATAGAGGAATACATCATAGGCCACGAGGGAGAGGAGACAACGCTCCAGATCGATCCGGACAAGCCATTCTCAGCTTATTGCTTCAAGACGACGATCGATCAGTTCTCAGGGAAGATGAGCTTCCTGAAGATAGTCACAGGCATTCTCACACCTGAGACAGATATATACAACAATGAGATCGGAAAGAAGGCAAAGCCGGGCAAGCTCTACAGAGCAGTCGGCAAGAAGCTTATAGAGACAGATAGCCTCACCGCTGGTGATATCGGCATAATAACCAAGTGCGACATAGCATACACGAATGCCACATTCGTCGCAGGTCCTGAGTTCAAGAGACGCTTCAGGCCACTGAGGATGCCTCAGCCGATCTACCAGCTTGCGATAAGCGCCGAGGACAAGAAGAGCGAGGACAAGATGAACGATGCGCTTCACCGCATCGCGGAGGAAGACCTCACATTCCAGGTTTCCTACAATGAGGAGACAAAGGAATCGATCATCGGAGGAATGGGAGAGCTTCACATCTCGATGATCCTTGACAAGATCCGCGACAAACAGAAGATCGCCATCAACACAAAGACACCTAAGATCGCATACCGCGAGACAATAACAAAGCCGTCAGGACTTGCTGAATACACACATAAGAAGCAGTCAGGCGGACACGGCCAGTACGGACGCGTAGTGATCGAGATCGCTCCTATCGAGAGAGGAAAGTACTACGAATTCACGAACGCCATAAAGGGAGGTGCTGTATCCAAGGGATATATCCCAGGCATCGAGAAAGGCATCCATGAGGCAATGGAGGAAGGATATCTCGCAGGCTACCCTCTTGTCGATATCGGCATAACGCTCATCGATGGAAAGGAACACCCTGTCGACTCCTCTGAAATGGCATTCAAGCTTGCGGCAAAGGGCGCAATGCAGGAAGCTCTTGGCAAAGCAGGGGTTGTCCTTCTTGAGCCGTTCATGAAGCTTGAGGTCTTCATCGACCAGGATTATCTGGGCTCCATACTCTCCGACCTCTCCTCCAAGAGAGGCAGGGTCCTCGGGCAGGAAGAGAAAGGACATGTGGTCTCAGTCAAGGCTGAAGTGCCTATGGCAGAGCTGAGGAACTATGCCATAGACCTGAAGAGCATGACAAGCGGCACTGGTTCGTTCGAGCTTGAGTTCGATCATTACGAGCAGCTGAACGGAAAGCTTGCTGAAGATGTCATAGCTGAGTCCAAGAGAGACAAGGAAAACGCATGAGCGGAGGCCTCCGGAAGGGGGCCTTATGATTTTCATCAAAAGGAGGAATCTTGAAAGCTGAAATCAAACTCAGGACAGGAGCTACGCTGAGGAACACATGGATAGTTGACGAGGAAGGTATCAGGCCGAAATCAGGTGCGAACGAATACAACACATGGAAGTTCGAGAATGGGGAGGTCAAGCCTACAGCCGGCATAACCCCATACAATACATTCATCCTCTCACCCGATGAGATCTCAAGCAAGAAAGGCGCGACAGAACGCAATACTCTCGTGATCGAGAACGGTGAGATCAAGCCAAAGGCAAAAGCCACGGACAGGACGACATGGATTGCGGAAAACGGCACATTCTCACCTAAGGAAGATGCCTGCGATGCAAACATCTGGGAATATCCAGAAGGGCTCGATCCATCGATCGTTGCATTCACGGTCCTCATCGCAAATGAGATGAAATGACAGTGGGGAGCTGAGGCTCCCCTTCCCTATCTAAAATATCCTCTGGACAAGATAGAAAACAACACACTCTGGCATAATCAGAGCCTCAGAAGAATCATCTCTGAACGTCCTTGTCCATTCTCATGAATCTAGGAATCTGCCAGGAAATATGTTTGAAAAATGCTCATTGCTCCGCATTGGATGCAAAGAGAGATGTATAGACCATCTGTCCATCAATGCGCTCTGAAAGCATCAGGTCAATTGCCTTCACATCAGCTTCTATCCTTTCTATCTTTCCTGCGCATGCTGTAGTCATAACCCTTCGTCCGAGCGTTATATGCGGCCTGTACTTCCGTCTTTCAAGGCTGAATCCGGAAGATAGGAGAGCCTTATGAAGATTCCCCTGCAGTGTCATAAGCGCATTGTCCTCTCTGGCGCCGACCCACCATGTATCTCCATCAGGGCGTGCGAAGAAGCCTAATCTATCCACCGTGACAGTGAACGGACTGAACGAGATGCTCTCCATCGCATCAATGGCAAGATTGCGCTCCGCAGGACTGCACTCTCCCAGGAATTCAAGCGTAAGATGAAGATTGCTCCTTGGCACAAATGTCCCATTGGAAGACACGTCATGAAGAGAATCACGAAGCATTGATAGCTTATCGACGACAGCATCATCAAACAGGATAGCTATGAAAAGACGCATATAGCTATGGTAAAGCCTGAAGGCAGGGATTGCAATCATCCCCTATGCTCTTCTTCCTTGACTGAGGCGCTAGACCCTTTCTAGCCAGATTTCGTTTATCGTGTACTCCTTCTCCATGCCCTTGCGCTCGAACTTCGTTATAGGGCGCCATGCGACAGGAGGCGCGAAACCTTCAAAGGGATTGGAAAGAAGAGGCTCGTCCTTTGCCGTCTCAACGACCTCCTCCGCATATTCCTCCCAATCCGTGACCATGTATATATAGCCCCCTTCCCTGAGCTTCGTCGCGAGAAGATGAAGGAACGGCAGCTGCATAAGGCGTCTTTTATGATGCCTCTTCTTTGGCCATGGGTCAGGGAAGAATATATGAAAGCCCTCGATCGATCCATCTGGAATCATATGATCCAGGACATCTACCGCATCAAAGCGGATTATCCTCACGTTGTCCATATCATCATCGCCGATGCGCTTCAGAAGCTTCACGAAGCCCTGCAGGAAGACCTCAATGCCAATGTAGTTGCAATCAGGACGGCGAAGCGCTATCTCATGCAGGGAGTCCCCCATGCCGAAGCCTATCTCGATCACGACGGGACGCTCTGTCGGGAAAAGAGAGGAATAATCCAGCCCCTTATCCTCAAAGAAGAAACCATAGCGGGGCATATAGCTCAGCACAGTCTCCTTCTCCTTCTCTGAAAGCACATTGTTGCGAAGGACATAGCTCTTTATCCTCCGCTCCTTTCCTTCCCTTATCTCAATCTTCCCTAGCTTTTCCAGTATCTCTTCATCTTTCATAGCAATCTCCTAAGCTGCTCGAGGATGAAGAGCGCCTTATCCTTCAGAGAGACGGCACTTGTCTGCATCCTCATCTTGTCCATATGCCTTGAGTCCATCTGCACCTTACCGTCCGAAAGCCTGAGAAGATTTATCACACGATCTGGGTTCAGCGCTGAAAGCTTGGAGAACTCGATCTCCACGACCCCGCCACGCTCTGACAGATGATAAATTGAAAGACGGCGGCAGATTATCTTTATCTCTGCGATGCAGAAGAGATTATCAACCTCAGCACTCATCTGTCCATACCTGTTCTCAAGCTCTGCCCTCAGTCCCTCAAGCTGGCCTTCAGTCTTTACCGAGGCGATCTTCTTATACGCCTCGAACTTCATTGCAGGATCAGGGATGTAGCTGTCAGGGATGAACCCTGAGTAATCAAGCTCAAGCAGCACTTCCTCTTCCTTCTCGTTTCCGTCTGAAGTGAGGCGATCTATCTCATCCTCAAGAAGGCGCATGTACATATCAAGGCCGACAGCCTCCAGATGCCCTGACTGCTCCCTTCCCAGTATATTGCCAGCCCCCCTTATCTCCATATCCTTCATTGCGACCTTGAAGCCTGAGCCAAGAGCGGTGTTCTCAGAGAGCACCCGCAGGCGCCTTATCGCATCATCATTGAGCAGTGACCTGTCCTTGTACAGGAGGTAGCAGTAAGCCTGCCTGTCAGAACGCCCTACCCTTCCCCTGAGCTGATAAAGCTGGGCCAGCCCGAAGCGGTCGGCATTGTCTATGATTATCGTGTTGACATTCGGTATATCGATTCCATTCTCGATGATGGTGGTCGATACGAGGACCTGGATGCCTTCATACACGAAGCGGTGCATTATATCCTCAAGCTCCGCAGCATCCATCTGCCCATGCGCGCTCTCGACTATTGCGTACTTCACGTTGGAGCGTATCATCTGGCATACATCATCAAGATCATCAATGCGGTTGTGCAGGAAGAAGACCTGGCCGCCGCGTTCAAGCTCCCTCGCGATAGCCTGGCTCACAAGAGGCTCAGAGAACTGCCCTATCGTAGTCTCTATAGGCTGCCTCTCCCTTGGAGCCGTTGTGAGAAGGGACATGTCACGGACCTTGAGAAGCGACATGTACAGCGTCCTTGGTATAGGAGTCGCGGAGAGAGTCAGCGAGTCGACATTCGTCTTCATCTGCTTGATCCTCTCCTTGTCCTTGACGCCGAAGCGCTGCTCCTCATCGACAATCAGGAGTCCCAGATCCTTGAACTTCACGGATTTCTGGAGGATCTTATGCGTCCCGAAAAGCACATCAACAGAGCCATCTGCAACGCCTGCAGTGACCTTCCTCTGATCCTTGGGGCTCACGAATCTCGAGAGTATGCCCGCAGTGACAGGGAATGTGCCGAGACGGCGGCGGAAGTTGTTGAAGTGCTGCTCCGCAAGTATGACCGTAGGAGCGAGGAACGCGACCTGCTTGCCGCTCATCACAGCCTTGAACGCAGCACGGAAGGCAATCTCGGTCTTGCCGTATCCGACATCGCCGCAGACAAGACGGTCCATCACCTTGTCGCTCTCCATATCCTTCTTTATCTCATCGATGCACTTCAGCTGGTCAGGTGTCTCAGAATAAGGGAACGCGGCCTCGAACTGGATCTGCCAGTCCTTGTCCTTGTCAAACGGGAATCCCCTTGAAGCCTGGCGCTCAGCATAAAGATGGACAAGTTCCTGCGCAAGCTCCTGGGCATTCTTCATCGCCCTCTCTTTCTTCTTCGTCCAGCCCTGCGTCCCGAGCGCATCAAGCTTAGGAGGTTTCCCATCATTCCCGATGTACTTCTCTACAAGGTCTGCCTGCTCTATAGGCACATACAGGAACTCATCGTTCGCGTACCGTATCTTTATGTAATCACGCTCTGTCCTGCTTGACTTGACGCGGTCGATCTTCACGAAGCGCCCGATTCCGTAGTTAACGTGCACAACGTAGTCGCCTTCCTTGAGCTCGACAAATGAATCAAGAGGTGACGACACAGTCTCAACTATGCTCTTCGAGCGGGATCTGCGGCGTCCGAATATCTCAGCGTCGAGGACGACAAGCAGGGACAGCGGCTCTATCTGGAAGCCTGATGAAAGATCAGAGATATCTATTGAGACAGGGAAGTCCCCAAGGACATTGCACAGCCTCTCCTTCTGTACATCGGATGGAGCTATGACAGTAACCTTCCAGCCATTCTTCAGCAGCGCTCTCAGGTCATCCTTGAAATACGTCACGTTGCCGAAATAAGAGCGGGATGGCGAAACAGAGAAATGAAGGTACTCAGGCTGCGAGATATCATGGATGAGGAAGGCTGATGAGAGCGATTGGACAAAGTCCTCCCATGGGAACAGGAGCTTCTCAGGCAGCGTCGCATCGGCATTCTCCTTGTAAGCCTCCCTGAAGCGTGCCTTCGCCTCGTTCTGCATTGCCTTCCAGCTCGTGCCTATCCTCTCCATGCCGGAAAGGATGAAGTAATCGCCCTCCTCTATATAGTCCTCCATCGTCGTCATCAATGGACTTTCGCTTCCTGATATCATAGGGATATCCACACGGGGAAAGTCCTTATGGGCCTTCTGCGTCATCGGATCGAATGAGGCAATGCGCTCGATCGTATCCCAGTCGGCATAGAGCCTGACAGGCTCATCTGCGGAGAACGGGAAGATATCCATGACCTCGCCACGTATGGAGAAAGAACCCATCTCGAAGCATGATGACGAACGGAAATACCCCGCTTTCACAAGCTCGTCGGAGAGGGCCTCAGGCTCGAACGCATCCCCTTTCCTTATGCGTATGGTGAAGCGATCAAGCGATTCCGGGCTCATGACAGGCGACACGAACGCCCTGAGCGAAGACACGACAATGCCGTCCTTCATCGCCCTTATCCTGTCAAGGGCCTTCTTCTGCTCATACTCAGATGAAGATGAAGTATATCTGGAGTAAAGCTGCTTGCCGCTCGAGGGAAGACGGACCGCGTCATCCCCGATATCAGAAGAGAGCGAATCAGAGCCGTCATCTGTAGCAGTTATCACGAAGACGCGCCCGTTCCTTCTCCTCCTCACGATCCTGGCAGCGCATGAAAGCGGATAAAGGTCAAGGCCATCTGCACGCACAATGCCACCCCTTCCGCTCCTGAAGAGGGAGGGGCCCATGATTTTCTCTATGTATCCAGAGACAAGCTCATCTATGTTCCTGTCCACGCGTCCGAATATAATTGATTCACGGCTTTGCATCAACACAAGCGCAAATAGCATTGCTTGAACCGGAAAGCCGCAGGCGATAGAATATCCACATGACCTTAGATCAAGATAAGCTTGATGTACTGGCAGAAGAAGTAAGGAAAGCCGGTGCATTCGCCTTCCAGAAACAGGCGGACGTAAGACGGACATACAAGAAGGACGGCTCTGTCCTGACAGAAGTTGACATGGCCATCAGCCACAGCCTCGTATCAAAGATACGCAGCCTCTTCCCTGGCGCGGCAGTAATAAGCGAGGAAGAGGAAACCGACGCATCGCGCGATGCTGAGTGGACGTTCATACTCGACCCGATAGACGGCACCGATGTATATTCCCAGGGACTTCCGTCATTCGCGGTATCGCTTGGCCTTCTTGACAGCAACAGGGAACCAGTCGGAGCTTATATAGAGGCACCGAGATTCGGGATAGGCACAGATGAGATGTCAATACGCCTCGATCCGGGGAAAAGGCCTCTTCTCAACGGGAAGGAGATAAAGGTCGCGGGGAACAAGGACGATGTCACGCAGGTCACGACAGGATCAAAGGCCTTCAGGTACTTTGACTTCTCATCGTTCACAGGCAAGTTCAGGATATTCGGCTCCACGATAATCCATATGCTCTCACCTGCCGTATTCTCATCGATAGAGGCCTCACTCACCTTCTCATGCTACGCATGGGACATAGCTGCATCGCACGCTGTGCTGAGAAGCGTCGGAATGGACTCTGTCTACGCTGATCTGACCAGGCTTGAGTACGATGATGATTTTCTCTATAAGAAGCATCCGTTGAAAGCGCCGCTCTATTCAGGAAGCGAAAAAGGAAGGGAAGCGCTCATAAAGATGCTACCGCCTCTCTGAGGGAAAACGCAAAAGACATCATTCAAAAAATATTTGTGCACTACCCTCCTGCATGATAGAATTAGCTCATGAAAAGACTGAAGCTTAACTCTATAGCACACAACGCTTTGTACCGGTGGGGGGGGGGTATTTGCAACCATACTCTTGCTCCTGTTCGCCTGCTCAAATGATCAGCCTGTGATGCACACTGTCACATTCAGCCTTGATGGTGGACACTTCCTGGATGGAACAGAAGAGTCTATCACCGTAAAAGATGAAAGCACTGTCAAAAGGCCATCAGATCCAGAAAAGGAGTCCTGCAAATTCATTAACTGGTACAGCGATGAAGATGGCACATCGCTTTTTGATTTCGACACGCCCATCACGCAGGACACAACAATATATGCGAAATGGGAAAGCGAACCAATAAACAACACCAGATATTTCACAATCACATATAGCTATTCTGGTACAGGAACTCCAACAGGCATACCTGAGAATCCACGGAGTGTTGCAGAAGGCTCCAAACCGACAAGACCTTCGGATCCTGTACTTACGGAAAACGGCAAGACATATGTATTCGAAGGCTGGTACGAGACAGGATCTGATGAACCATTCGATTTCGAACAGCCAATCACTGGCAGCAAGACACTTGAGGCAAAATGGAGCAAGTCATATTACGACGATAATGGATACACAGTCTACGATGTGGTGGGACTTAAAGCCTGGAACACTGCAGTAGCATCAAAATCGAGTTTGGACTGTACTCTTGCGGAGAATATCACTCTTCCACCTGTAAATGACGGCGAAAGCAACTGGGATCCCGTAAAGAACTATTCAGGCACTTTCGATGGCAACAACAAGACGATAAGCGGAATGAAAATCACAGGAGAAGCCAAGATAAGTACAGGCTTAATTTCAAACCTGGAATCTGACGGTACTGTGAAGAATCTGGGACTGATTGATGTTTATATCGATATCTCGAGTGATATTAGTATTGCAGCTGGGGCTATTGCTGGGATCAGTAGAGGCCCTGAAAACGGTACAACAATCACCAACTGCTATTCCACGGGAACAATATCTGTTACGGTAGAAGGCCAAAAAGATGCCCATGCTGGCGGTATCATCGGACATAATTACATTAGTAACATAACAGCATGCTATTCCTCTGGAACAATAAATGCTGCAAGTGAGGGCGGTGTTTTTGCTGGCGGCATCACCGGACAGAATGATAGTGCTGATGCTAAAATCACAGCATGTTATTTCACGGGCAGTGTATCTGCAGGGACACAAGGAAATGGAGGTTATGTTTATGCTGGCGGTATAGCCGGAGAGACTCGAGATGGAAGTACTATCACAGCATGTTACTCCACAGGAAGCATATCTTCTTATAGTACAGATACAGCTTATGCTGGTGGCATCTGTGGGGAATCAAGCAGCACTGTAAATACTTGTTACTGGTCATCAAGCGGTGGAACCGCTACAAAAGGAATAGATGAGGGAACAGATAATACCTTAAAAGTAGAAAATGATGATTGGTTAACTGCAATGAATAATATGAATACTAAACTCAACGAAGTTGGGGCTACGTATAAATATACTAATGGCAATTCTGACAGACCTCTTATCATTACAACCTAAAGCCAATGGATGAGACTTATATTTGAATTTATGTCTTGCGGTTTCGGCCGCAGGACATTTATTTTTTGCTTATATCAACAATCTCTGCATCTTTGATTGAGAAGGCGTCTGCAACAAAAGAGAGGAACTCACGTCTGACTGCGATTGTGAGGTCAATATCCCTTTCGTGGAAAGCCCTCAGAGCAGGAGCAAATCCACCACCGAGCACTTCAAGCCGTCCGACCTCATCCAAGACAACATCACCGCTCTTGATCTTCAGCAGCTCGCTGTTTGCCCAATCAAAAACGTTTTGGTCGTAATACCACATGCCAAACTTATCGGGGAATATGGGCTCATCGCTCATCAGGAGCCGTTCCTCGCCGCTTTCTGCATCCCTCAGGTAATAAGCATCGCCTCTATGGATCGATAGAAAGCCTTTTGCTCCTTTGCAATGCTCAAGAAGATAGCTTGTCTTCCCTTCACCTCGTCCGCCAGTGACTATCCTACAGCTCTTCATCCAGGAAAGCCTCCAGCGCCTCATACGCCCTGTAGCTGTCCTCACGGGTTATCACAAAGGTAAGGACATTCATGGTGGAGACTATCTCTATTATGTTTATGTTCTCCCATGCAAGCTTCCTTATTGCCAGATACAGTATGCCAGGGGTCTGCAGGAAATCCCCATGGAAGACAATGGTGAGGGC
>CASFMA010000053.1 GCA_949295675.1 uncultured Spirochaetales bacterium
ACGACCTTCTCCAGATTGAACAGGCACGCCCTGCTGCTGTTGTTGGAATAGGCATAGAACGTAAGCCTGAATACATCATCACCGGCATCCTCGGCTATGAAAGCATATTGATGGTTCATGTCGAATGCTGATGAAAGCTTCCCATCAATATAGAGAAGGATCTGCGGGTTGTCGGTATTCCAGACATCCGTATCGCCTGTAGAGAGGAGCACACCCATCTTCCTGCCAGCCAGGCCAGCCACATCAGCTTCAATCCAGTAATGCCTGTCAGGGCATCCCCATCTGTCATTGATGCCGAACTCTCTCCAGCCATCGCTTCCCGGTGCGCATGTCTCTGCAAGGGAATAACCGGCCTCCTTGATCCTCAGCGGCGCAATCGGCTCCCTGTATTCGAATATCTCAGATTCAAGAAATCTTATGAAAGCAAGTATCCTGTTCTTCCTGTCAACCATATGACTCTCCAGATTATTTCAGGGTGATGATACCATAGATGACGGCGCAATGAGAGCATGTGCAATGCAGTTCATGAGGAATATGCAAGGATGGAGAGGATCCTGACTTGCCTGAGGACAATACCATGCAATTTCCTTGCTATGCCATGAGCCAGACGCTACAATCAGCATACATTCTTCTTCCATGGAACAGGAAAAGGAGCTGAAATGGATAGCAAAATCATTCTCAACACAATAGAAAAGGTAGTCTATCGTCTGATGAACCTCGGAGGAGCCGACTATGGCAAGGATAAGGAAGCGACCTCATCAAATGTCAGCAAAGGCCTCATAGCACGTGACTTCGGGATTGAAGAGTGGGACTGGCCGCAGGGTGTGGGTCTTTATGGACTTACGAAGCTTCAGGCTCACCTTGGCGATGACAGATATGATGATTTCCTCATATCATGGTTCGAGAGGAATATCGAAAGAGGCTTGCCATCAAGGAACATAAATACCACAGCGCCGTTCCTGGCTCTAATGGATCTTGTGAGGAGAAAAGGAGACAAGCGCTTTGCAGCTATGTGCCTTGAGCGTGCAGAATGGCTGATGAACGATGCGCCGAGGACAGAGGATGGCGGCCTGCAGCATGTGACATCAGCAATAGGCAACAGGGACGGAGTCTCGCTCAATGATGGCCAGATCTGGGCAGATACCTTATTCATGGCTGTACTTTTCCTCAGCCAGGCCGGGCAGTATTTCAGACGGCCAGAGTTCGTGGAAGAGTCAATACATCAGTTCCTGGTGCACATCAAATACCTGTTTGAGAAAAGCAACGGCCTCATGCACCATGGCTGGACATTCCATGGAAGGAACAACTTCGGCGGCATCTTCTGGTGCAGGGGTAACTCATGGTTCACGTATGGTGCAATGGAATACATCTCAGGCTTCACTGCCATCCCTATTGGCGAAGGAGTGGAAAAGTTCATCACCGATACATATATATCGCAATGCAATGCGCTGAAGGAACTTCAGGGGGAAAGCGGCCTCTGGCATACGGTCCTTGATGATGCAGAGAGCTATGAAGAGGCCTCAGGCTCTGCAGCAATAGCCGCCGGCATGATAAAAGGGCTGAAGATGGGGAAGCTCCCAGCCGGATTCAGAGGTACAGCAGAAAAGGCAATCGAAGCCATAATCGCAGCTGTGGAGGATGACGGGACTGTGGGCAAAGTCTCAGCTGGCACAGGTGTCGGCATGGACAGGGAACACTACAGGAACATAGTCATACGTCCGATGGCTTATGGGCAGTCACTTGCTCTTCTTGCGCTTACGGAGGCTCTTGATCTCTAGTCAGGAGCCGAAAGTCTTCCTTATATAGGCAAGATCTGCATACAGCGAGCCCTCATCTCCCCTGCCCCTTATTATAGGGACATTCTTCGTCATGAGATCAGCGATCCGGGGAAATGTCTTCGCCATTATCCCCTGCCCCAGGGGAACAGGGGCATGATCCAGTGAGTCACGAAGCCTTATCGCAGCAATGTCCTCGGAAAGCAAGGAAAAGAACTCGCCGAAATAACTCAATGTATTGTTATGCCTGTCAGCATCTATCATGGCCAGTGGATCGAAAAGGACAGCAAGGTGCGATGATGAGAAATAATCAAGCATCTTCTTCATCGTCTGAGGGTTCGGGAGGACAGACCCCGCCATGCCCTGGATCATTATATCCACATTCCAGTCATCAGCGTAGCGTAGTATTGTGCTTATCGAGTCATACATCGCAAACGAATATCTCTCGCCATATCGCCTCATGTTAGACGGGACAATCGCGATCGAGTATGCAGATATGACAGAGGCAACCCTTATAAGAGCCTTTATCCCTGCAAGGGCCTCATGCCTGTCATCGCTTTCGAGCGTTATGATGTCAGAGTCATCAAGAAGGATCAGATTCTTTATGCCAAGGCCGCGGAATGCCTCCATATCCTCTTCAGTCATGCTTCCATAGTCGCTGCAGATATATGGGAATGACTTGTGGATATCGAGAAGCATGGCATCGGCACCGACGCTGTCCATTACGCGTGGAATATCATCAGGAGCTGTCATGTCAAAGTCCAGGCTGTCAATCCCGATGGCCAGCTCATGCGGGCCATGCCTGCGTTTCATGATGCTGACCTTAGCATGCGGCGGGAATGCAGGAGGTACATTCTCATCGCTTTCCGGCATGAACTTGTTGATGATGCGCTGCTTGTCTATATAGACCAGCCCCCTGAACTGCGTGGGGCTCAGCGATATGGCCGACAGGAAGACTCTGTTGAACTGCGAGGAGGAGGAGAATCCGCACTCCCTGATTATGTCCTTTATCTTCTTGTCAGAGTATGCAAGGTATTCAAGCGCATGGCTTATCCTCACCTTATGCAGGAACGAGATGAATGACTCTCCCATGACTTTGGGGAACAAGTGCGAGAGATAATACGGGGAAACAGCGAACCGGGACGCAGTCTCGGCAAGCGTTATGTTCTCCATATAACATGAGTAAATGTATTCCGCGATATTGTATATCTTCCTCTCCGCAGTATCTGTCACGAAAGATGCTTCGTAGCTTGAACGGTTCATGTTCCGCGATATATCAAGGAGGAAGAGCATGAACAGGGCCAGAAGCTCTATCTGCCAGCCGGAATCCTTGTTCCTTGCCGCCTGCAGCAGCCTCTCCAGCGATAAAAGCATTGAATCAAGCGCTGACCCCTCAAACCTTATGATAGGAACCTGCATACTGAAAGGCTTCAGGAGCTTCTCAGTCTGGTAATCGAGGGAGCCCGCAGCAGGAGGAAAAGAGAAGTTCATGACAATCCTTTTCTGCATGCCGTTCTTTCTTTCATAGCAAGACTGGTGAAGCAGGCCAGGGCGCAGGAATATGACATCCCACTTGCGCATCGGAAGATACCTGCCCTCAACTATATGCGCCTCATTATCATCAAGGGCTACGAATATCTCATAACCGGAATGGAAATGCTGCAGGTCCATATTCAGCTTCTCGGACCGCTCCCCCAGATCAATGAAGAGATATGTGGAGTCTGTCTCCTTGTTCATGTGAGCTATGAAGTTATTCGCCGCTATAAAACCATCAAGACTGGCATTCATATCCAATTCTAGCTCCAGTTTCGCAATTATTGCAAACAATAATGCTCACATAACGCAATAATCGGGTAGATTATCCCGCTATCCAAAATAAACTTGAAAAATAAAGGAGAGTGTATGAACTGGCATATCTCAGATCTTGAACATGGATATATCACACGCTATCTCGTCTCTGAGCCACGGATGGAAGATGTCTCAGGGGATCGTGTCGCTATATCCTCAGAATCCAATGTATGGGCAGGCTCGACAGCAGCAGCCTCGCATGTAAGCCCGTTGAGGACGAACTTCCTGGCGAAGATAAAGAAAGAAGGCATTCCAGCGCCGGAATTCCCGGACTGCCAGCCAGAAGGAAAAGCAGTGCTGCTCGGCAGCGAGCTCACGCTGAACTACAGGGCGCCTTTCGGAGATCCGTGCGTAGGGACATCAGTATTCTCATCCACACCACGCTGGATCAGCATGGCAGCGATGACGGTCCTTGAATGCAGCGCGGCAGGGATCTATACATTCTCGCTCAAGGTGACTGGTGGGATGTCAATCTACATGAATGGGCAGGAGGTGCACTCCCTGCGCCCATATGAGAGGAACACCCCTGTCGATGAAATATTCACGCTCTCCCTGAAAAAAGGAGACAACACGCTTGTCTTTGAGATGGATGAGTTTGCCGAGAGGGATACAGAGCTTACTTTCTCCATAAAGCTCGAGAAAGGTGCTGGATACATAAAGCAGAAGCTGCCTATGGGCGCCCGTGACACAGATGTGATAGCGAAAGTGGAGCATGCAATCGAGAGCCTTGCATTTGACAGAAGCACATTCACATCAGGCAATGTCACTATGAGTGCCGACAATCCATATGACGACAAGGATTTCATAGTGCATCTCGCAGGTGCGACGGAAGAGAACACCTTCCTTGGCATACTCCATCGCACAGATGCAGTGTTCAAGGCAGGCTCAGGAAAAGCAGATCTCGGTCCTGTGGAGAACTTCCCGGTCGGCTTCCTGCGCTTCAACGTCGAGACAGAGGCAGAAGGGCTGAGGATCCGCACAGTCCGCACATACGAGAACTTCCCGTTCAGCTTCCTTTCGAAGACATCATCTGACTTCGAGACAAGGAAGAAGGACGCCTGGGAGTACCTTGCAAAATATGGCGAGCAAAACGCAAACAGGGCAATGGCACTGCTTTTCACCAACGGCGACAAGGATGAGATCGAGACGATACTCAGACGGCAGATCGACTTCATAAACAAGAGAAGCGACTGCTCTGACTTCTATCTGTCATACTTCCCTTATATGATCCGCCACTTCTCAGGCTCTGGCCTTATCAGGAAAGAGACACTGAAGGCCATGGAGGAATGCCTCCTCAACTTCCGTTACTGGCATGATGAGCCCGGAGATGACGCTATGTGGTTCTGGAGCGAGAACCATGCGCTCATGTTCCATGCCTGCCAGCTTATCGCAGGGGAGCTCTATCCTGACAGGATATTCACAAACAGCGGCATGACCGGCATAGAGATGCAGGAAAAGGCCATATCCATGCTCAAGCCATGGTTTGAGACGCTTTTCAAGGAAGGCTTCACTGAGTGGAACAGCCCTCCTTATCTTCCGATTGACTCACTTGGCTTCGCAACGCTCTATGCCCAGGCGCAGAACAAGGAGATACATGACTATGCCGAGAAAGCCCTGGATATGATGTTCAGGCTTCTTGCCCTTGCATCATTCAACGGGATCTTCAGCACAACAAGCGGAAGGACATACCTCAAGGAGCTTATGGGAAACTATTCGAACTGCCCAAGCTTCATAAACTGGATAGCATATGGCATAGGCAATCAGAGCCATGCGGGAAAAGGCTCTGTACCTGTCCTGTTCTCCGGCTATGTCCCTTCTCCTGATAACCTGAAGTTCCATAAAGCAGAGAAAGGAAAGGCAATCTCATGGAAAGCTACCCATGGGTACAATGGATATGCTGACGTGACTGTATACAAGACCAGCAGCTACCTGCTCTCTGCCGCGAATGATTTCAATCCCGGCAGAAGGGGCTTCCAGGAAGATGTGATACACATGGTCATGAGCGCTGAAGAGCATGTATGGATAAACCATCCTGGAGAGTTCGCGCTTTACGGGCAGGCAAGGCCATCGTACTGGGCTGGATCGGGGACACTCCCGAGAGTAAACCAATACAAGGGATTCGCATCGGTGATCTACTCTGTATCGGACAAGCATCCTGTTGACTTCACGCACGCGTATTTTCCTGTCTTTGCTTTCAAGAAAACAGAGGTAAGGGACGGCTGGGCATTTGCCGAGTCGCATGACGGCGGTCTGATAGCCATAACTGCGCTCAATGGAATCTCAGTCACAAAGGAAGGTTCTTTCCAGAATAGGGAGATAAAGAGCGAGGGAAGGAGAAACATCTGGATACTCCGCTGCAGCGAACTGTGGAAGGAAGGGAGCCTGGAGGCATTTTGCGACAAGATCCTCAGCACGAAGCTCACGATAGATGCACCTACCCTCTCCTACAGCTTCCATGATGCTGAATACGGCACGATCGAAGCTGGCTGGGAAAAAAGCCTTTCCGTAAATGGTGAAATGGAGAGATACAAAGGATTCACACCGGAAGGTGTTGTCGAACTTGAAGATGTATAAAGCATTATATGCGCATTCTTTCTGGAGAATATCGCAAATATTGCATAGAAACATATGATTCTTACTATAAACTGAAAACAAATGGAGGTAGAGATGAAAAAGGTACTAATCATTCTCGCACTTGCGCTCCTTGCAATCCTCCCACTCACTGCTGGGGGAAACAAGGAAGCAGAAAACCCTGACACACTAAGAGTGCTTCTCAGCGAAGAGCCGGCAACAGGCGACGCTTTCACAGCTACGCTCAACAAGTGGGCTGAAGAGACAGGAAAGACTTTGGATATCATGGTAATCCCATATGATGACCAGCTCACGAAGTTCCCTCTCATGGCAAGGAACCATGACCTTCCGGACCTCATCGCAACGACAAGGCTGACAAGGCTCTATCCAGAGGAGTTCCTTGACCTGACAGAGTATGTCAACATCGATGACTTCGAGGAACAGGCTGTCATGATCATCGGACAGGACTACACAACAAACAAGAACTACTGTCTTCCTTATCAGTTCACCATCACAAATGTGTTCTACAATAAGGATGCTTTTGAAAGAGCGGGCATAACGCCTCCTACAGTAGATGATCCATGGACTATAGAGGAGTTCAGGGAGAATGCCCAGATCCTTCAGGAGAAAGGCGGAGTGAAATACGGCATGGCCATGGACAACTCAAGAGCAAGATACGACAACATGATGTACATGTTCGGCGGCTCGATGGTTGAGAAGGACGGAGATTCATTCAAGGTCGCTATCAACAGCCCAGAGGCTATCTCTGCACTTGATACATTCGTGGAATGGAACAATTCCGTAATGCCAAAGGCAATATGGGCTGGCGGTACGACAGACAATCCTGGTGATTACTTCCAGAACGGCGATGTCGGCATCTACTTCTCCGGCACATGGAACTACAATACGTTCTATCAGAACATTGAGGGATTCGAGTGGGGAGTAATCCCATCACCAGTAGGACCAGAGGGAAGATCTGCAATCCTTGGTGGTTCAGGACTTGCTATTCCTACAGAAGCAGCTAACAAGGAGCTTGCCATCGAGTTCATCCAGTGGTTCTACGGCAATCCAGAGAACTTCCAGTACTTCCTCGACAGGGACAAGGGTCTTTCCTCCCTCAAGAGCGTGACATATACACCAGATGATCCGCAGGTTGTCGCTGACTATCAGGTGATGCAGGCGGAAGTCTCCAACGTCACAGAAGCTTTCAATATCGATGAGAGCTCTTCCTGGAGGAACTACTACGACAATGAGTACAGGGATGCTCTTCATCAGGCCGTAAATGGCGATATGAGTGCAGAAGAAGCTCTCATAGACTTCGCAGAAGCTCTTTCAGAGAAGTCTGGATGGCCAATGGCTTATTGATCACGAATAGCTCTATCTCATCCGGGAGAGCATCCCGGATGAGTTTGTTTCTGGAGAAAAACAAATGGGAAAGTCAACTACAGTAGGAAGCAGGCGGCTTAAGATTGCTTTCTGGGGATTCGTCGCCCCTTCCGTAATTCTTTTCACTATCTTCTTCCTCGTTCCGCTCGTACTCAGCATAGCATTCTCATTCACTGATTTCGACGGATGGAGGACAATGAACTTCATCGGACTGGAGAACTACATAAATCTCTTCAAGGATGATAACTTCTGGGGTGCGCTCGGCAGGACATTCGTATATACGCTCTTCTCCTTGCCGTTCAAGGTCATCATACCTCTTCTCATCGCAGCGCTGCTGTGCAGTGACCGTGTCGTAGGCAAGGGATTCTCAAGGACCCTTGTGTATATCCCGGTACTGCTCTCATCGCTGGTCGTAGGTATAACGATCAACTGGATGTTCAGTGCAGAATACGGCCTTGTGAACTTCATCATAACAAGCCTTGGAGGCCCCAGGCTTGAATGGGCGCTCAATCCGTATCTTGCAACGTTCGTCATAAGCTTCGCATCCAACTGGGCGTCAACTGGGTTCTACATGATCATATTCATAGGCGGCATAAAGAGTATAAGCAATGATCTTTATGAAGCAGCTTCAATAGACGGCTGCACATCAACCCAGACATTCCTGAAGATAACGATTCCGATGCTGGCACCAACCACGTTCCTCGCGGTGCTGCTTGCAACGGTGAACCTTCTCAAGGAATATGCCCTTGTCCAGGGTATAACACAGGGCGGGCCTGGAATCAGGACAGTCTTCATCATCCAGTACATCTTCGACAGAGGCTTCAACTCGATGCAGTACGGCTACGCTTCCGCAATATCGTTCATAGTGATGATCGTGTTCGCGCTTATCGCGTTCGTACAGTTCAAACTCAGCAATGGTGGAGGTGACAACTAATGGCAAATAAACTCACGAAGAATACGAAATCAATACCGATGTCGATACTCTCGGTAGTAGTCGCCCTTGCCATCATATTCCCGATCATCTGGCTTGTCTGCTCATCATTCAAGCAGACCAATGAGCTCTTCAGGTATCCTCTGCATATGTTCAGCGCGAATCCCACGATTGAGCATTATGCGTCTGTGATGGAAGGCGGCTTCATGGGCTACGTCTACAATAGCTTCTTCCTTGCGATCGTAGGCACGCTCATCACGCTCGTGATAAGCAGCATGTGCGGCTATGCCCTTGCAGTCTATCGCCATGAGATAAAATACACAAACCTTGTATTCGGCGTATTCCTTCTTGGAACGCTCATCCCAGGCGAGACGCTCACAGTCCCACAGGTATGGGTAATCGGAGAGTTCGGCCTGTACAACAACATCTGGGGCGTAATACTCCCTGTCGTCACAACGACAACAGGCATATTCCTGTTCAGGCAGCAGTATATGCAGCTTCCGCTCTCATTCGTAGAAGCCGCAAGGATCGATGGATGCCCAGAGGCAAAGACTTTCGTATACGTCATGGCACCTCTCGCATCATCCACATTCGTGACGCTTGCTATCTTCTCGTTCATGTGGAGATGGAACGACTATATCCTTCCTCTTCTTGTACTCTCTGATCAGAGCAACTACACGATACAGATTGCTATAAAGAACTTCATCGGAAACACAGGTGTTGACTGGTCCAGCATCCTCAGCGCATCTGTAATCTCAATGATACCTGTGACAATCATATTCGTGATACTGCAGAGGTATATCATAGGAGGAGTATCCGCAGGAGGAGTCAAGGGATGATTGATAAGAAACATGTGGAAGAGAAGCTTGAGACCCTGATAAAGGGATTCCTGCCTGTCCTGTATCAGGAGGATGACCCTGACTACAACTCAGGGAAGCTCGGAAACGGTGTGGAGAACAGAGAGCGTTACAAGTTCTGGGAGTGGACACAGGGAGTCGGCCTCTTCGGATTATGGAAGCTCTTCGAGAAGACGAAGGACGAGAAGTATCTCTCGATGCTTACATCGTACTATGACCAGAGGATAGCGTTCGGACTGCCAGGCAAGAACGTAAACACGATGGCCCCTATCCTAGCGCTCTCGTATCTTGCTGAGTACACAGGCAGCAAGAAGTACATGGAAGTGGCGGATGAATGGACAAGATGGCTCTTCGAAGGTGGCCTTACGAGGACTCCGGAAGGAGGTTTCCAGCACAGGACGACAGATGATGTCAACGAAGGAGAGCTATGGGATGATACGCTCATGATGAGCGTACTGCCGCTTGCCAACATGGGAAGGATCCTTGGCCGCGATGATTATAAGGAAGAGTGCGAATACCAGCTCCTGCTGCATATCGAGCATCTTGCGGATCCTGTGACAGGGCTTTGGTACCATGGATACTCATTCAAGAGACATGACCACTTCGCCGGAGCATACTGGGGAAGAGGAAACAGCTGGGCGACAATTGCGCTGCCTCTCTTTGATGAGATCCTATGCCTCAAGCCAAGCCTCAGGCGCTATGTATCCACAGTACTCACAAGGCAGGTGGATGCGGTGGCAAAGCTCCAGGATAAGTCAGGGCTGTGGCATACACTCCTGGATCACGATGATGAGGGATCATACCTTGAATCAAGCTGCACAGCCGGATTTGGATATGGAATCCTCAAGGGCATAAACATGGGACTGCTTGATCCGAAGTACAAAGAGACTGCGGACAAGGCACTGCCAGCCGTGCTTGAGTGCATCGATGATAACGGGATACTGCAGAAATGCTCTTATGGGACCCCGATGGGAAGGGAAAGTCAGGATTTCTACAGGAATATACCTATTCACCCGATGCCGTATGGACAGGCTATGGCTATGCTGTTCCTGATGGAAGCCCTCAACTGACCATGAAAGCTGACAGAACTGGAATATTGTTCATGATATCAGCGCTGCTGATGGTTCTCCTGGGCGTGAATGACGCGCTCAGGGGAATATTCACCCCGCTGTTCACCACTGTTTTCGGGTTCTCCACCGCGCAGGTCGGCGTGATTGTCTCGGCAAGCTATCT
>CASFMA010000054.1 GCA_949295675.1 uncultured Spirochaetales bacterium
AAGAGAACATAGCGGTAATCGATGATGATGGAGACGAGCTTCTCGATCCCCATGAGATGGATTTCTATAAGAAGGCAAAGGCCGAGGAGACTCCTGGAAAGAATATGAGGCTCTTCCGCAGGAATCTGAAGATGACGCAGCCTGAACTTGCCAAGAAGCTCGATACAACAAAGCAGGCAGTTTCCAATATGGAAAACGGCATCCGTCCCATAAGCAAAAAAACTGCGAAGAAGCTTGCCACCATCTTCAAGGTTTCTGTCAGCAATTTCATCTGATGACTCTTCTTACAGGGTTCTTCACGTTTTTCAGGGTATTGGTGTCTTTGAAGGAATTGAGATTTAACGGATCAGCGACAGGACATTAGCTACCTATGTCTGTGCCTTCCTTCAGATTCCACCTCGTGATGGACACCCTTGGTGTTCAGCTAGCGGTAAGTACTGCAACTCCCGCAGAGGTCTTTCGCCTCCTAGATACGTGACATGCCAGTCATACAACGAAAAAGACACCCGGAAATGATTCCCGGATGCCTTGCTTTCAAAAAAAAGGCTTTGTATTACCTTTTATGTTTTAAGATGGGCGCGAGCAGGATTGAACTGCTGACCCCTACCGTGTGAAGGTAATGCTCTCCCGCTGAGCTACGCGCCCTTTCATGATGCGATCCGATTCGCACTCGATTACTATAAATGATACCAATATCTTTGTAAACAGCCTCAAAGATTAATTTTCAGATTCTGCACATGCCAGCACCACAGGTATCCATATCTCGCTATATGCTGTGCTGCCCTCACCCATCTTCGTGAAGGAGAACGATAGAGATGACGCAAGGCGATAATCAGCTGACTGGAGCCAGACAGCGTAGATGCTTGCCATGGTATTCTGCAATGTTTCAGGAAAAGGACCCTCATTGGGGAATACAGCCCACGTCAGAGCAGGCATCTGAAGCTTATCGAACTGACTGTCTATGTCATCATGCTCTGTCAAGACACCGATCATATGGGTCAGGAACCCTCTCTCTTCCATGAAACCTGTATCCGAATCATAGGATACATTCACAATCTCCCTTGGCTCTGTATCCTGCAGCCTGCGCAGTCCAGCCCACTGCTCTTTAGTGATGCTGCGCTCAAGCTCTGAAATCGCGCTATTGATGCCTGTGAACTGCATCGGCACACGCCTGCTGATCCCGGCAAAGCAGAACGCATCCTTCCTTATTATCCTATATTCCATGCAAGCTCCTCAGATGACAAGAACGGCTGTTGTCGCAGCAAGCGAGACCACAATCGCGACTATCATAGGCCCCTTGAACAGGGAAGTGGCAAAAGCCGCACACACACCGACAAGGCCGGCAACCCATTCAGGCCCGAAATCAGTGAGAGCAAGCGGGAAGATAAGGGCGCCGAGCGATGCGACAGGCAGAAGCATCATGCACTTCCGTACGAACCTAGGCATCCTCAGGAGGAATGAAGAGGCGAAATACGGGATGATGCGAGGCAGAAGCGTTACGGCAGAACATGTGAGAATCAGGACAATCTTATTCAAGACCGGCCTCCTTGTCAGAATAGATGGCAGCTCCGAACAGAGTCGCGAGGATAAGGGAAACAAGGAATGAGACACCTGTTCCAAGTCCCACGGCAAGTATCAGGACAGTATTGCAGAGAGCTGAGAATGCGGCGACAAGCAGAGCCTTGATGTTCTTTCTCGTCTCAGAGCCAAGAAGCGATGCGAACATCGCATAGACTGTTATGACAGCAGCCTTCTGCACGACCTCAGGGAGGAATGTCCCTGCAACGTATCCGATAGCGGTCCCAGACACCCATCCCGCATATGATGTGAAGATGAGTCCGGCCATGTAGCTATATGAGAGAAGCTCGCCCTTGAACGATGAGACCGCGAAGACCTCGTCAGTCGTGCCGAAGCCGCACATTATCCTGCCAAGGATCGAGGACTTGTCCCTGAGCCTTGTCGAGAGCGAGGCAGCCATGAATATATAGCGGCTGTTGATGAAGAAGACAGAAAGAGCTATCTCAAAAAGCAGCGAGCCTGCATTGTACAGATTCATCATCAGGAACTGGCCGGAGCCTGCGAAGTTCGTGAGGCTCACCATCACGCCTTCTATGAAGCGGAAGCCGCTGTTGCGTGTAAGAAGCCCGAATGCGAGCGCTGTCGTGAAATAGCCAAGGAATATGGGAAAGCCATCATGTATGCCAGCAAGGGCATCCTTTGCCTTCTTACCCATAGTAATCTCCAATGAGGCGAAGCGCGGCCTCTGTCCCGTCGATCGCTGCGGATACTATACCGCCGGCATACCCCGCACCTTCACCTGCAGGATATAGCCCCCTGCCCTGCCTCATTGACTCGTCACGCACTATCCTTATAGGCGATGATGTCCTTGTCTCGGGCGCTATGATGAGAGCATCATTGGTGATGAACCTGGAGCGGCTCATCCGGCCAAAGGCCATCAGGCCTTCCCTCAATGACTCTGAGACAAGAGGAGGAAGGACATCATCAAGGCGCATAGGAACCACCCCCGGATGATAGGTTGTCGCTATTGCCCCATTGGCAGGATTGTCATCAATGAAATCAACAAGACGCTCGGCAGGAGCCACGAATCCTGGGTTCCAGCACCTTGATTCTATCGATTCGATATATCTGAGCATGGCAAACGGATCGGTATCGGAAAGATCCTCCAGCCTCAGCTCGACAACTATCCCGCTATTGGCGAACTGCCCTCTCCTGCTTCTCGGGGACATGCCGTTCACGACGAGATGTCCATCCTCCGAGGAAGCCGGGACGACAGAGCCTCCGGGGCACATGCAGAAGGAATACACGCCGCGTCCATTCACCTGCGTCACAAATGAATAGGATGCAGGTGGCAGATACCTGCTGCGCCGGCTGCAATGATACTGCATAGAATCAATCAGGGCCTGCTTATGCTCAAGACGTACACCGACAGCAGTTCCCTTCGGCTCTATCACATAGCCAGAGGAATCAAGGAACCGATAGACATCCTTCGCGCTGTGGCCAGTGGCAAGGATCACAGGCGCAATGATCTCCTCTCCTGATGCAAGCTTCACGCCGACAGTCTCATCACCTCTCCTCACAAGGCCTGTGACACGGGAGGAGAACCTGACCTCTCCTCCCTTCTCGATGATGATATTCCTCATGTTCTCTATGATCATGGGAAGGCAGTCTGAGCCGATATGGGGATGCGAGTCAAAGAGGATCTCCTCATCAGCGCCGAACTGGACGAACAGCCGGAGGACTTTCCCCACATCACCCCGCTTCGAGGACCGTGTATAAAGCTTCCCGTCAGAGAAGGCACCAGCCCCACCCTCTCCGAACGCATAGTTGGACTCGGGATCAAGAATGCCTTTCTGGGAAAGAAGCGCCGTGTCTCGAAGACGCGAATGGACATCCTTGCCCCTTTCGACGACAATCGGAGCGATGCCATGCTCCAGAAGCGTAAGAGCTGCGAAGAGCCCTGCAGGACCGGCACCGACGACAACGGCTTTCCTTTCGGAAGCATAAGGGAACACGACAGTCTGGATCCGGGGCTTCCCGCACCCGAAGTACAGCCTCACGCGCATCTGGATCTTTATATCATGGCGCCTTGCGTCTATGCTTCTGCGCAATATGGTGAAATCATCAGCAGATGAGCCGCCTGCCTTCCTTGATGCTATCCTCAGGATAGAGTTATCAGACGAAGCTTCTTCTGGTGATATCGAGATATCAACATCACGGATCATACGGCCTATTTTAGGAAAGAGATAAACTCTGTTCAATCATCCTGTTATGATTGTACAATCACTTCCGTGAATATCCTATCCATAGAGAACCTAGAAAAGACGCTCAAGGATGAGCCCCTGTTCGAAGGGGCCACGCTTGGGCTTGAAGATGGAGAGAAAGTCGGAATAGTCGGACGCAACGGGGCCGGGAAATCAACATTCCTGAAGACAGTCATGGGCATTATGACGCCAGACGAGGGGAAAGTCTCGCAAAGGGCCGGCACCGACATGGTCTATCTCGAGCAGACTGTGTCATATGGCAGGGGCTGTACAGTACGGGACTACCTTTACGAGTCAGGAGACAGGAAGATATCTACGCTGAAGGAGTACAGAAGGGCCATAGACCAGGGAGATGAGAAGACATACCAGAGCCTGTACGACAAGATAGAGAAGGAAAGCCTCTGGGACATCGAGCATGAATATGAAGCGATCATAGAGAGCCTTGGCGAGAAGATACCTCAGGAAAGGACGATGGAGAGCCTGTCAGGAGGACAGCAGAAGAAGGTCGCGATCGCCCGTGTCCTGTCGCTCTCCCCTGACATACTCCTACTCGACGAGCCGACAAACCATCTCGACATAAGATCTATCGAATACCTTGAAGCATGGATCAGGAACAGCAGCAAGGCTGTGATCATAGTCACGCATGACAGGCATATCCTCAATGAGTGCTGCACGACGATATGGGAGCTTGACAAGAAGCATTTCTACCGCCATCCAGGCTCCTTCACATCCTATCTCGAAAGAAGGGAAGAAAGGATAAGGATGGCAGAAAAGGAGATGGCGCGCATAGAGACGATACTCAGGCGTGAGCGTGAATGGCTTATGAGGGGGCCGAAGGCAAGGACAGGAAAGGACAAGAACCGCAAGGAACGGATAGAGAACATGGAAAGCCAGCTCGGGAAAGTCCGTGATGACAGGCAGCGGGCCTTCTCCTCTCTTGACCGGCGCATGGGAAAGAAGGTGCTCGATGCTGTTTCGATCTCGAAGACCTATGATGGAATCACGCTCTTCTCTGATTTCTCGTTCTCTTTCCAGAAAGGACAGCGCATCGGGCTTATCGGGGACAACGGAGCTGGCAAGTCAACGCTTCTGGACATACTGACAGGCCGCACTGAGCCTGACAGCGGCACAGTCGACAGAGGCGTCAACACATTCTTCGGCTACTATGACCAGCTTGGACGCAACCTGGCATCGGAGAAAACCATAATAGAGTACGCTGAGGATATCGGCAAGCGCGTGGTGATGTCAGATGGGGAGGATGTCTCAGCCTCAAGGTTCCTCGAGCTTTTCGGCTTCCCTGTCTCGATGCAGCGCCTTCCGATATCAACGCTGTCAGGCGGAGAGAGAAGAAGGCTCTATCTCATTACAAGGCTGCTCCTGAATCCGAACTTCCTTGTCCTTGATGAGCCGACAAACGATCTTGACCTTGAGACGATGGAGAATCTTGAGTCATACATCCTCTCATTTCCAGGCACGGTGCTCATATCATCGCATGACAGGACATTCCTCGACCTTACCGTTGACATGCTCCTTGTCATAGAGGACAGGAGTATATCCCTTTTCCCAGGCTCGTATTCCGAATGGAAGGAAGAGAAGGATGCAAAGGCAGCCACGCCAGCCAGGAAGGAAAAGGAGGCTGGCACACGAAGGGAGAGGGAAAGAAAAGGCCTTTCATACAAGGAGAAGAAGGAGAAGGAAGAGATAGAGCGCAGGATGGAGGAGCTCGAGAGGTCAATAGATGAGCTTGAATCCTCCTTCTCATCGGCAGACGACACAGAGCTTGGATCCCTCAAGGAGAGAACAGGGAAATACAACGCTGCGAAAGCTGAGCTTGAGGCTATATCAGACCGCTGGCTCATCCTGGCAGAGAAGGATGAGCAGGGCTGTTGACTACAGGCTTTGCTGATAATATCTTAAGCTAGGCTTGATTATGAGAACATATAAGAACGAAAGCTTTGATGAAGAGAGAGCCTTGTACGGCCAGCATGATATCACAGTCACAGAGTGCAGGATCGATGGACCTGCAGATGGAGAAAGCGCATTCAAGGAATGCTCAGAAGTGCATGTCGAGAAGACACTGCTCAATCTGCGCTATCCCTTCTGGCACGACACCATGCTTTCTATATCAGAATGCGATATGACAGAGAACTGCAGGGCCGCGCTGTGGTATTCGGAAGGCATAACGATCGACAGGACCAGGATGCACGGCATAAAGGCCCTAAGGGAGTGCAGGGATATCACGATAACACGTTCAGATATCCTCTCCCCTGAATTCGGATGGTCGAACGACAATGTCACGATAAGGGACAGCAAGGCCGAGGGAGAGTACTTCATGATGCGCTCTTCCAACATTGACTTCTCCAATGTCGACTTCAGCGGGAAGTACTCATTCCAGTACATACACAATGCCACGTTCCGCAACTGCACCTTCGACACGAAAGACGCTTTCTGGCATGCCAGGAATGTCCTTGTAGAGGACTCCACCGTAAAAGGAGAGTACCTTGCATGGTATTCTGACTGCCTGACATTCCGCAACTGCACGATAATCGGAACCCAGCCTCTCTGCTACTGCCGCCATCTCATCCTCGAGAACTGCAGGATGGTCGATACCGACCTGTCGTTTGAGAAGTCGGATGTGAATGCGGTCATTACATCGCATATAGTCTCAGTCAAGAATCCACACAGGGGAATGATCACAGCTCCATCAGTCGGAGAGATCATAAGGGATGATGCAGATGCCAAAGCGGAAATAAGGCTCTCATGAGCTCGTCATTCCTTGCAGATAACGTCAGCTCGCTGTATTTCCGCTACCTGATCCCATCACTCGGCGGCGCGCTTGCGACATCAGTCTACAGCTTCGTTGACACGATAGCAGTCGGACAGGCATGCGGCCCTGATGGAGCTGCCGCGATCGCTGTAATAAATCCATTCTTCGCAATCATGTGCTTCATAGGCCTTCTCTTCGGCATAGGAGGCTCTGTGCTTATGAGCCATGCAAAAGGCGAAGGAAGGGAAGATGATGCAGACAAGGCTTTCTCAACATCGCTCAAGCTTGTAATCGCGACTGGAGCCGCAGGATGGGCTGCATCTGCGTTATACATAGATGAGATACTTATATTCAGCGGCGCTGACCAGATGCTGCTGCCATATGCCAGATCATACATCATCCCGATTGTATTCTCATTCCCGCTGTTCGTGTTCAATACGTATATAGCGCCGATAATCAGATATGATGAAAGACCAGCACTTGTCATGAAGGCAGTCCTGACAGGAGGGATATTCAATATATTCGGTGACTGGTTCCTCGTCTTCCCACTTGGACTAGGCATGTTTGGAGCCGGGCTTGCGACAGCAATCGGCGCTTTGATACAGGCCCTCATATACCTCTCCCACTTCACAGGAAGGCATTCACCTCTCCGTCTTGTAAAGAACGAAAGGACGATAAGGGATGCAAGGAGGATCACAGCCACTGGCTTCGGAGCAAGCATACTTGATATCGCGATAGCGATCCTGACGATCATAATCAACAAGCAGACGATGAGATATGGCGGGAGGGATGAACTTGCAGCCCTCGGCGTGATCATGACGATCTCATTCCTGTTCCAGCACATCTATGCAGGAATCGGACAGGCAGTGCAGCCGATCGCATCGACGAACTTCGGGGCAGGCATGAAAGGAAGGGCATGGAAGTCATTCACCCTTATGTTCTGGACCTCTGCCGCGTTCGGCATCGCATCAACGCTCCTCTCAGTCCTGATGCCATCTACGATACTCAGGCTGTTCATGGATACAAATGAGAATGTGTTGTCTGCAGGACCGCATATAGTGGCTGTCTACGGGCTTTCGTTCGCGCTTATGGCCATCAACATCAACATAGTGTTCTTCCTCCAGGCCGTGATGAAGCCGCTGCCTGCCATGGTCTTCTCCGCATCAAGGGGCATCGCTGTCAGCGCCTTGCTTCTTTACCTACTGCCTCTCTTCCTCGGGATGGATGGCATACTCTGGGCGATGGTCGCTGCAGAGGTGTCCACTGCGCTTATCGCAATACCTTATACGCTGATGATAAGGAAGAAGCAGCTCTCATGATCCTATAGGGATTATCACACGGGATATGAAGATATCGCCATCCTGCTCGACGCTCAGCATGCCTCCATACTTCCCAAGCGTCCTGACAACGCTTTTCAGGCCTGTACCGCCATACTCCTTCGTAGTGGCCGGAAGATCATTCTTCCAGCATATGGTCCCTGTCATCGTGTTGCGTATCTCAACCATGAGTGACCTGTTCTGGACAAAGGCCTTCACCTCAAGAAGCGGTGAGCTCACCGCAGAGCAGGCGTCGGCTGCATTCTCGAGGAGATTGCCGAATATTACAGCAAGATCGGTTCTGGATACAGGCAGATCGTCAGGAACCGATGCAGAGACCCTGAACGTGCCTTCCATCCCGGCCAGCCGTCTCGAATACATCCGGAGCAGCGCATTCACAATGCCGTTATCGCAGAAGACAGGCAGCGAAGTGCCGCTTATATAGCCATCAAGCTCCCTTAGATATGATGCGGCCTCATCATACCGTCCCTCCTCAAGATATGACTGCACTACCCTGCTGTGGTGCTTCATGTCATGCCTGTACCGCCTCGATGCCTCTACAGCATCCTTTTCCGAGTCAAGCTCATACTCAAGTATGCTCTGCTGGGCCTGCAGCGCCTGCATGAAGTTCCTTTCGTTCATCAGGCCTATCATCCTGACAACGACGATATACGCAGAGATCAGGAGGAAGGACACGATCATCAGAAGTATAAGATAAGCGCCTGAATCATTGATGATGAACGCTCCTATGAATGAGAGGAACGAGATAGAGGCAAGTGCTATCATCTCAAAGAATATGAGGATGCCCCATCCCTTATCGATATCATCTGTGGCTTTGTGGAATGGCTCCCTGAGCTTCAGCGGGTATATGACAATGAATGCAGCGGAGAAGCATGTGCGGAACGCTGAGATCGCAATGGCATTGCCATCGAAGAACGTGCTCCCGATGAAATTCGAGATCGCCGCGGCAAGCATGAAGAACGTCATATACATCAGGACAAGGAACAGATTCCTGGCTGGCAGCCCCGCAGATGAGAATAGAAAGAGCGCAAGATATACGAAAAGCAATATGAAGTATACGACTCCACCTGACTGGAACGTGAAGCCTTCAAATGCGAATATCAGGCATACGGCAGCCTCGATGGGAACCGAAGACAGGACCCAGAACAAAAGCGGATGCCTTATCGATGGCTTAGGCTCTGACATAAGATACAGAGATACCGTATGGCAGATGACAACCAGCGTTCCCCTTATTATATCTTCCAAAACTTCCATAGCATTGCCCGCTCTAATGATAGCGGCAACGGCGGAAAAGAAAAATCCTCGCAGCATGCTGCAAGGACTGATTCCATTGTTTTTACGCCTTATTGGATTCGAACCAATTACCTACTGCTTAGAAGGCAGTTGCTCTATCCAGATGAGCTAAAGGCGCACGGATTGAAATAACCTAAAAGAAAATATCACAATAAAAGAACAAAATCAACATGCAATGAGAATAATGGGAAAGAGGCAATCATCCCCTCTGATTCTCCTTGTAGCTTTATCGGACGCTGAGCTCACAGCCATATCAATCCTGTCTCATCTTCCCGGATCGGAATCCATTGATGAGTTTCCCTTTGCCAGCAGATCTATCAGGGTGTATCGAAGCTCCCATCCGGGAATCCAGGCAAGCCTCCCCGCAGAAGCAAGGAGGCAATCAGCAGTATCAGTCAGATAGCTTCGAAAGAAGCGTATCCAGGGCTTCCTCGCTCATGCCATGCTCGATCAGATATGCAGATGCGGCAGCGCTGAGATCTGCTGTCTCAGGATCCTCCCCTCCTGTTATGACAGGAAGCATCTCTGCGATATTGTTGTCGAATATATATCCATACTTCCTTGCGTCGGTCTCCTCATTAACGCCATAGTAATTATCGAATGAAAGCATGAAATCATCTACGACCGCGTCATATGGAAGGCCGATAAGGCACTCAAGGAGAGCAGATACGAAACCAGCCCTGTCCTTTCCTTCCGTGCAGTGGATGAGATAAGGCGGATCAAGCTTCGAAAGCTCCTCCAAGCCGGAGGCGAGCGTATCGCCGAAGCTGTCTTCAGCGAAAGCGACAGGCATGCCGAGGGCGATCACCTTGCCGCTGTCATAAAGAGACTTATAGTACTCAGAGGCAAAGTCATCAGCGGCTATATAGCTGTCTATATCCTCGTTTGTATCGGCAAGGTTGAGCACACCGTTTATCCCAGCCTCCTTGGCAAAGGCGTCTGCGTATGCTGCCCTTCCGTGCTCGTTGTTGATCGGAGAGGCTGAACGGTAAAGCCTGCCAGGCACGATCGCGCGGAAATTGGCGAATATCTCATCAGAGGCATAGTCATCGCGGTTATCTGAGTATACAAGCGAATTCAGCTCATAATCGACAAGCTTCCCTTCCTTCTCAGCCATCGTGATCGTAGCGCTGTCCCCGACATCGACACCAGCGACCTCATTCACCTTGCCGAAGTTGATACATACCGCAATGTTCTCATCTCCAGGATATGCACGGAGAAGAGCCTCTCCCATCGGGACGTAGTAGCCATCGAAATATGGGATATCCTCGAAGGTATAGCCATTGTCGAAGACAACATCCACAGCATCGCCGAGAGCGTAACCCGCGGCTGCAGCCTCATCGATCGTGATATCAAGCACGACATGCCCGTACTTCTCGATCTCGATTATCTCACCTGTAAGCGGATCATAGGCAAACACCGCAAAAAGGGAAAGAATCCCGACAAGAACAATAAGCAAAGTTCTTTTCATATAGACCTCCGCTTATTAATTTAACATAGAATTAACATATTCTTAAAGGATAGTTAACGTACACCTCAGTCAAGCAGCAGCGCGAACCTCTCCCCATCGATGAAAGATCCATCTATGTTGAGGGAACGCAGGTCCTTCCCCTCAGGCACGAAGCCCAGCCTCTCAAGGAAAGCCTTGCCGTTGCCGTTGGAAGAGACAACGCTGATTGACACCTTCCTTATGCCCTTCTCATGTGCCATGTCTATCGCATATTCAGCCAGATGGGAGGAAATGCCCTTGCCCCAGACATCGCGCCTTACCGCTATGAACATCAGCCCTATATGCTTCCGCCTGATCTCCGATGATACGGGGACTATGCTGCAAAGCCCTATCATGCGCCCTTCGCTGAACGCGCCTGCGATCGTGGCCTTGCGGAGCGCGCTTGCAAGGACAGCTTCAGCCTCTTCCTTGTCTATCCCTGCTATCTCAACCGGTGACTGCGGGAGCGAATCCACCTCTTCGGAGACTGCCAGGAGCAAATCAAGAAGCGCCCCTGCATCCTTTATCCTTACCATGCGATAATCTGTGTCCATACGATAATTATATATCATCCTCGGTGATTTTGTGTCATAATCTCAGCGGAGGGTTCAGGAATGATAGCAACCATAGAGAAGAACGGGACAACCATGAAAGTCTCATCGCTCGGAGCAGAGCCTCAGAGCCTTATAAAGGACGGGATTGAATATATATGGCAGGGTGATAAGGAGTACTGGTTCCGCAGGGCTCCACTTCTATTCCCGATGATAGGGCCCACGGAAGGCAACAAGATAAGATGCGGCGGCAAGGAATATGACATGCCGAACAATGGCTTTGCCAGGGATACGGAGTTCTCGCTCGTCTCACAGGAAAGCGACAGCGTCACTTTCCGCCTGGAAGACTCTGAGGAGACAAGAGCGAAGTATTATCCTTATGGCTTCGTGCTTACAGTGACATATACAGTCCACGAGGATGGATATGAGGCGAAGGCTGAGATAGAGGCAAAGGACGATCTCTGGTACACATTCGGCTGGCATCCGGCATTCAGCCTTGATATCAACGGCAAGGGAACTGACATGGAGAGCTATTCCGTATCGTTCGAGCAGGAAGAGAGGCTCGACAGGAAGTACGCATCAGGAAATTCATTCATCCTTGAGAAGGATTTCCTCATAGGGGACACTCTTGAGATGAAGAGAAGCGAGACAGATAAGGGCGCGATAGTGCTGCCAGGCGTAAGGAGCCGTGAAGTTACGCTTACATCAACGGAGGGAGAGCATGGAATCACAGCATTCATGGGCGATATGCCTCTTCTTACAATCTGGACATGCGCGCCAAAGCACGGGCAGTACCTCTGCATAGAGCCTATGATGTCATTCGGCTTCGCGTCACGCACCCTTGATATAGAGGATATGGAAGAGACGGTGAAGCTTGGGAAGGGAGAAAAGAAGACCTATTCGAATTTCTTCAGGATCTTCTGATATCCATCTCATATGAGACCACAGCCTTCCGCACGGAATCGAACACAGATTCACGGAAGGCTTTCCCCTCTTCTCCACCGATACGCGACAAGGGCCCAGAAAGGCGGCGGATGGCGTCATACGCGATGCTTTCAGCCTTCTCATTTATAGATGGCGAGGCCTTTTCCCTTTCAAGCCAGCTTCTGTATTCCGAAGCCTCGGCCAGGGAAAGCGCAGCTATGTTGTCGATGACCTTCTGCCTTTCCGGAAGCTCTATCCCGAGATCCTCGACGCGGACGGCGCCAAGGCCAGATGGGATATCCTGAGGTGAGGAGAAGTCAAAAAGGAGCTTCCCTGAAAGCAGATCCCTGTCAGATTCCTCGAAGGTATGATACAGGCCAGAGGTCACGGAGATAACAGCATCTGAAGATGCGGCATATCTCCGCCTCTCTTCATAAGGAACAGCCTTCACTCCTGGCGGCACGAGGAAAGTCTTGTCCATATCACGGAGCGTCATGAAGACAGCATGGCTCCTGCATAGCGCTTCTGCCAGCATCCTGGCCCCTTCGCCGGATCCCACTATAAGGATATCCCCACACCCTGAAAGGCGTGCGGACATCTCATCGGCTATCGCACTGTCGAATACCCTTACCTTCATCCCTGACTGCACGCGCTTCCCGAACGCTGATGCCATATTCAGAAGCTTGGAGAGCTCTGGAGAGAGCGTCCCTGACAGACGTCCTATATGAAGAGCCCTGCCTATCTGGCTTATGATGGTATCCTCCCCGAACAGCGGCGAGAGGATACCTGTGGAGAGCCTGAAGAGCCGGATGAGCGCCTCATCGCATTCATAGCTGTACCTGTATGGGCGCATGGCTGCCGGACTGAGCGACAGCAGCCGCTCAAAAGGCTCGAGGCTTACCCTTTCCTCCGATATGATCTCAGCCCTGTCACATGTGGCAAGCACAGCAAACGGAGATCGGAACACCTTCATCAGTCGTACGGATATCGATACGAGCGAATCATCATCCATGTCCTGCAGATGGCTGAAAAGGGATGGCTTGGAGACAAAGCTTATGCCGGAGGAATACAACATACAGCCTCATCATAAATGATAATGGCGTGACAATCTACTTACTCTAAGCTACCATTCCTGTGTGAAGATTCTGATTGTTGAAGATGATGAGGATATAAGGACGCTCATACACTACCATCTGAGCGCAGCTGGATTCGATATAGAGGAGGCAGTTGACGGGAAAGATGCCGAGGGAAAGCTTGATAATTCCCTTTCCTTGGTCATCCTTGACCTGCTGCTGCCGAAGATCTCCGGCATAGAAGTGCTACGCACGATAAGGAAAGACTATCCGGAGGTTCCTGTCATTGTGACATCCGCCCTTACGGAAGAGAGCGACATACTGACAGCCCTTGAGCTTGGTGCTGATGACTATGTGACCAAGCCATTCAGCCCGAAGATACTCGTGGCGCGCGTCAGATCGGTGCTCAGGCGGTCCGAGAAGAACAATGAAGCCGACAGGATAACAACAGATGGAGGGATGACACTGGACAAAGGGACACGCGAGTGCTTTGTATCAGGCTCTCCCGTGACACTGACAGCCACTGAGTTCGACATCCTTCTTTCCCTGATAGAAGCAGATGGAAGGGTCATGAAGCGCACTGAGCTCATCGAGAAGATCAAGGGGGATGACTACCCTGTCACAGAACGCTCGATCGATGTCCAGATCGCTTCGATAAGGAAGAAGCTCGGAGCAATGGGCAAAGGGATCGTAACAGTCTGGGGCATCGGATACCGCTATGCAGAAGAATAACATAGGAAAGGACAAGTACAGGGCTATGATAGAGGCTCTTGGCGAAGGAGTCCTCCTTGTCACGCGCAAGCATAGGATCGCGCTTTCGAACGCGAGCGCGGAAGATCTCCTGTCATGGGCATCACCTCTTGCTGGAAAGGATATCGGCAAGATATTCGATGACTCCTCCCTTCTTGATGCGATCGATACGGTGTTCAAGGAGAAAGGAAGGAAGAAGATAAAGATAACAAGCTACCACAGCTATACCGGAGACAGGGCCATAATCAGGGGGAAAGGCAGGGAAAAGCACTACAAGTCATATATAACTGACCTTGATGACAAGTTCGTAGTGATGACGATAACAGACGTGACGAGGATAGAAAGGCTTGCCATCGTAAGGCAGGACTTCGTGTCAAACGTGTCGCACGAGCTGAAGACGCCGCTTACGGCTATATCAGGATTCTCTGAGACGCTGCTTGATGACTCGCTATCGCGTGAGGAGATAAAGGGCTTTGCCAGGATAATACAGAAGAACAGCGCCCATATGCAGAGGATAATCTCTGACCTTCTCCTCCTCACATCGCTGGACAGGTCCGAGATAGCGCCGTCAATGGCAATAACGACAGACGAGAGGATACTGAGCGAGGTCTGGTCATATACGCAGTACAAGGCAGAGACCAAGAACGTGGCCGTGGAGTATGAGAGCCTTGGAAAGAACATTCTCTGCAACGAGTCACTGATAGTCCAGGCCGTCATAAACCTCGTCGTGAACGCTATATCCTACTCTCCTGAGAACACGAAGGTATCGGTGAGGACGAAAGTCCATGGAAATGTGATGGATTTCATCGTGGCTGACAGGGGATCAGGGATAGCCGAGGAGAACTTATCAAGGATATTCGAGCGCTTCTACCGGGTGGACAAGGCAAGGAGCAGGGAGTCCGGGGGAACAGGCCTGGGACTTTCAATCGTCCGGCACATAGCGATAATCCACAATGGAACGATCAAGGCTGAGAGCAAGCTTGGCGAAGGTTCCGTATTCACGCTCTCGATACCTCTCAGCTGATGTAGGAGAAGCCTATCACAGGGGAGATCCTAGCGCCATCTGCCGCATTGATTATCACCCCAAGCGTACCGGTGAATCCTGAAGAACCTCCCTTGACGAAGAAGCTCACATAGCCATTTTCAGGACGGTACTGGAAGAACTTATGCTCTGTCTCTGTGTATGAAAGGGCAAAGCTCAGATCCGCATCTGGAAGGAACTGCAGCCTCAGCTCCGCAGCCCAGACGACAGTGGACCCGCTCCCGGAGAGATCAGTCACGGAGAACGAGGCCCGTGGCCTGAAGAACCTGAGATCATCAGACCTGAGGAAACGCGGCGCGGAAAGCGCAAGGGAGAGCGTTGTCGAGCGGCTGATCGCATCCCAGCCCATGTATATATCACCTCCATCGCTGGAAAGCGTCATGAGCTCACCCACATATACCCCCGCGCTGAATACGCTGTAGTAGAACAATGCCCCCGCACCGAGATTGAAGAACTCGCTTCCTGCATCCCTCTTGAACGGCGAGAACCAGGCATTCGCGAAGATATCGGTGAATGAATCGACTGTACGCTCTGTCCTTATCATGCGGTTTCCTCCGGACACCCTGGCACCGAATGATATATGAGGGAACGCATATGCGACATCAAGCTGTATCCTGAGCGTAGAATAGATGTCATAGACAGGATCGGAAGATGACCTTGCGAACTCTGTACCGAAGAAGGCGGAAAGAGAGATGTTCCTCGCGATGAACGATGCCCTTATATCCCAGTCCTGCTGCTGAAGCAGCGGCATGCTCTCCCCTTTCATCTCATTGATATCCCAGTCATCGCTGAACAGGAACGAAAGAGAGAGATTGCCTGTCTCTGTCTCAACGCATGGGAGCGCTGCAGGATTCGCGAAGACATCATAGAATGAACCATAATAGGAAACGGCAGACATCGGGTCATAGGAAGAGGCTTCTGAGTAGATAGAGGAAAAAGCCATCGCAACCGGCAGTATCAGGATAATGACGGCCAACGCCGCGCGTTTGAACATAAGTGGATTATAATAGATATACCGTGCAATATGAAAGAGGCAGTGAGCCTTGCAGGCTCCAGCAGGATATGAAAAGAGAGGAACAAGGCTTCAGAGAGGTAACTGAGATGGTGGAGATAAGATATGCCCGATTGGAAGACAAGGAATTCTGGTATGGTCTTGACAGCCATCTGCCAGAACAAGAATTCATGGCCAAGGCAAGCGGCAGGAGAGGATATGTCTTATCAGTCGGCGGCAAGCCGATAGGGCTGCTGAGATACAATCTCTTCTGGGACAATACGCCATTGTGCACGATGCTGGTCATAGATCAGGATCATCGGAGAAAAGGTTATGGAAGGAAGCTCATGGAACACTGGGAGAATGAGATGAAAGCACAAGGATATGAGATGCTCCTGACCTCTACCCGGGTCGATGAAGAGGCGCAGCATTTCTACCGGAAGCTAGGATACGAGGATTGCGGCGGCCTTGTCATAGATATCCCAGGACATGAGCAGCCGATGGAGATGTTCCTCATCAAGGGAATCCAGAAGGTCAATGCGATTGCCTCCCCTGCACCATGAGCTGCAGCACCAGACTGATGGCGGATTTCATGGACATGCCCTATACTTAGCCTATGGGTTCTGTATTCTTCCACATAGACCTCGATGCGTTCTTTGCCGCGGTGGAGATCCTTGACCACCCTGAATACAAGGGAAAGCCCCTTATAATAGGTACGCCAGGGCCAAGGCATGTTGCATCGACATGCTCATACGAGGCAAGGAAGTATGGGGTGCATAGCGCAATGCCTATGACAACAGCGCTCAGGCTATGCCCCGATGCGATCTGCGTGCGCGGGAGGATGGAGAGATATTCAGAGAAAAGCCATGAGGTGATGTCAATCATAGAGTCATTCGCGCCGGGCTTCCTTCAGGTCTCTGTTGATGAGGCCTTCCTTGAGCTTACGGGGATGGAGAGGATCTATCCGCTTCCCGGGAAGGCAGCAAGGATGCTGAAGCAGGAAATCCTGGAAAGGACAGGGCTTACAGTATCAATAGGAGTCGCATCATCGCGCTTCATCGCAAAGCTTGCCTCAGACTTCAAGAAGCCTGATGGGCTCACGATCGTTCCGCCAGGGAAGGAAGAGGCGTTTGTAGACAGGGTCGGGCTCGGAAAGCTATGGGGAATCGGAGGCTCGACGCTCTCCATGCTCAGGAGAAGAGGAATCGCATCTACTGTGCAGCTCAGGCAATACGGGAAAGAAGAGCTTATGAGGATGTTCGGAGAGAAGAGCGGGGAATATCTTTATGATGTGGCAAGGGGAATAGATCCCGGCATATACGCAAAGGACGCGAAGAGCAGATCGATATCCACGGAGCGCACATTCTTCCCGGACCTTGTCGATATGGATGCGATAGAGACATATCTTTTGGAGATGTCCGAAGAGGTCATGTTCCGCGCCCTCGAGGAGAAGAAGGTGCCACGTACAGTGTCGCTCAAGCTGAGATACGGTGATTTCACCACTGTGACGGTCCAGGACACGCCAAGGCATGGCATATACTCATCCTCGGATGTCTTCTCAATATCGAAATCACTGCTTTCATCAAAATACCGAGGTGAAGGCATAAGGCTCCTCGGCATCGCGCTGCAGGGTGTATATGACGGAGAGGATATCGCGCAGGGTGAGTTCTTCATGGACAAGGAGAAGAAGGAACGGGAGCTTGAGAAAGCGATACTCAGCCTTGGAAAGAAAGGACAGAAGCTGGTAAGGGCCCGCAATCTTGAAAAGAGATGAAAAGAGGCCGCTCTTCGCCTGCGGGACTGTGCAAGAACCTCTTTTCAGTGCTATTCTCTCAACATGCTCAATATATGCCTTTTCGAGCCAGAGATACCGCAGAATACAGGGAATATAGCCCGCACATGCGCCGTGACAGGGGCCAGGCTCCATCTTGTGCGTCCGCTTGGCTTCGATATATCAGAGAAAGCAGTCAGGCATGCTGGGCTGGACTACTGGAAGGACGTCGAGATCATAGTCCATGATTCAGTCAAGGCATTCATGCAGGAAAACGAAGGCAGAAGGCTTTATTTCTTCTCGACAAAAGGCCGCAGGACATACTCAGACGAGGACTTCAGAGAAGATGGCGATGTGTACTTCATCTTCGGCAAGGAGAGCAAGGGCATCGACGAGGAAATACTTTTCGCGCATCCAGGCTCAACGCTCAGGATCCCGATGAGATGCGACGAGCGAAGCCTCAATCTTTCAAACTCAGTCGCGATAGCGGCATATGAATACTATAGGCAGAATGGCTTTCCTGGAATGGAAAGGAAGGGAGAGCTCACTGCAAGGAAATGGGAGGAACAATGAGGATCTCCATCATCGGAAGCGGAAACATGGGAAGCGCCATAGCGCTTGCCCTCTCTGACTCGGGCTACGAAGTATCGCTTTATGACATTGCGAAGGAGAAGGCTGCGGAATGCACTGAAGGGCATGAGAATATCTCCGTGCTCGACAGCCTTGATGAAGCTTCAGGAAGCGATGCGATAATCATAGCGGTCAAGCCGCAGGTGCTTCCATCGCTCTATCTGGCTCTGAGGGAGATTGAGACAGGGCTCTGGATATCAATAGCGGCAGGTGTCCCGCTCTCGGTACTTGAAGATCATCTCGGCACTGACAATATCGTGCGCTTCATGCCGAACATCGCAGCCCGCTCAAGACGCTCTGTCACAGCTGTCGCGGCAGGAAACGGCGTAGGGACGGACAACAGGAGCCTGGCTCTCTCGATAGCGACATCATTCGGTTCCGCATACTTCATATCAGAGGAGCTGTTCCCGGCCTTCATAGGGATATCAGGATCTGGAATCGCGTACATGCTTGAGATGATGCACCATATGGCAATGGGCGGAGTCAAGGCAGGCATCCCCTACCCTGAGGCGCTTTCGATAGTGCGTGACACGATGTCCAGCGCTGCGGAGTTGCAGAAGGACACAGGAAAGGGAGCGGTCGAGCTTGAGACTACCGTATGCTCTGCAGCTGGAACAACGATAGAAGGAGTGAAGGCGCTTGCAGACAAAGGATTCGGATCAGCGCTGATGAAGGCAGTCCAGGCAGCTGCTGACAAGAGCATAGAGCTAGAGGCGAAGGCACGCCACTAAGAGAGGTTTTGTATGATAGACATCAGAGACATAAAGACAAGATATAGCGAGATAGAGAAGAACATCAGGGACCGCTATATGAACGTAGATCTCAAGAAGATCGCGGAAGACATGGACAAGAGAAGCTCGCTCCTTGCGGAGACAGAGGCCCTCAGGGCAAGACGCAACGAGACAGCGGCGAAGATGAAGGGCAAGCTTGATCCTGATGCAAGAAGCCGCCTCATCGAGGAAGGAAAGGCCATAAAGGAAGAGCTCGGGAAGAAAGAGGCTGAGCTTGCAGAGATAGACAGGATATTCCAGGAGGAAGCAAGGACAATACCGAACTACTACAGCCCTGAGGCACCTGTCGGGAAGGAAGACAAGGACAACCTCGCGATAAAGTTCTATGGGGAGCCTGCTAAGTTCACATTCAAGGCAAAGGATCATGTGCAGCTTGGAGAGGAGCTTGATATCCTTGACTTCGAGAACGGGGCAAAGGTGTCTGGGCAGAAGTTCTACTACATAAAGAACAAAGGCGTCATACTCCAGATGGCACTGGAGCGCTATGCCATGGACATAGTCCTTAAGCATGGCTTCACGCCATTCATCACACCGGACATCGCAAAGGAGGAGATCCTTCAGGGAATCGGATTCAATCCACGCGGTGCCGAATCGAACATCTACACACTCGAAGGAACGGGCACATGCCTTGTCGGGACAGCAGAGATCACCCTCGGCGGCTATTATTCAGGAGAGATAATCGACAAGAAGGACCTTCCGATCAAGATGACAGGGCTATCGCACTGCTTCCGCAGGGAGGCAGGCGGTGCCGGACAGTATTCAAAAGGCCTTTACCGTGTCCACCAGTTCTCGAAGCTTGAGATGTTCATCTACTGCCTTCCAGAGGAAAGCGACAGCTTCCACAAGGAGATCCTGGCGATAGAGGAAGAGATATTCCAGGGCCTTGGCATTCCTTACCGCATAGTGGATACGGCAACAGGAGACCTCGGTGCCCCAGCCTATCGCAAGTATGATATCGAGGCATGGATGCCAGGAAGAGGCGATGAAGGCGAATACGGAGAAGTCACAAGCACGTCAAACTGCACAGATTACCAGGCCCGTTCGCTCAATATCAGATACAGGGATGATGACGGGAAGCTGAAGTTCGTGCATATGCTCAACGGGACAGCGATGGCTCTTTCAAGGGCTGTCGTGGCGATCATCGAGAACTATCAGGAAGAAGATGGGGCGATAAGGATCCCTCAGGCCCTTGTACCGTACTGCGGATTTGAGAAGATAGAGAGGAAATAATATGACAACTGCGCTGATCACTGACTTCTATGAGCTTACGATGATGCAGGGCTATTACCTTGAGCATCATGATGCGAAGGCAGTCTTTGACATGTTCTACAGAACGAACCCGTTCCAGGGAGGATACACTATATTCACAGGAGTCGAGGAACTCATAGACAAGCTTGAGACATTCAGTTTCAGCGCAGACGATATTTCCTATCTCGAAAGCCTGAACATGTTCGACAAAGGCTTCCTTGAGTATCTCAGGACATATCGCTTCCATGGAACCGTATATGCCTTCGACGAAGGCACGCCTGCATTCCCGGGAGAGCCGCTGATCAGGGTCGAGAGCGATCTGATGGATGCGCAGCTTATCGAGACGCTCCTGCTCAACTCAGTAAACTTCCAGACTCTTATAGCCACGAAGGCATCAAGGATGGTGCTCGCGACAAAAGGCCACGGGCAGATAATGGAATTCGGGCTGAGAAGAGCACAGGGCGAGAACGGTGCGCTCGCAGCATCGCGCGCATCTTTCATTGGCGGCACGAAAAGCACGAGCAACACATATGCGGGAAAGGTCTATGGAATCCCTGTATCAGGCACAATGGCACACTCATGGATCATGAGCTACCCTACAGAAGAGGAAGCATTCAGGAAGTTCGCGGAGATCTATCCTGACAACGCTATCCTCCTGATAGACACATACGACACGCTGGGCTCTGGAATACAGGCCGCGATAAAGATCGGGCTTGAGCAGAAGGCAAAGGGCAAGCGTATAGGCGTAAGGATAGATTCAGGGGACCTTTCATACCTGACGAAGGAGATCAGGGCAAGGCTTGATGCTGCAGGGCTCGAGGATGCACTGATCTGTGTCTCGAACGACATAACCGAGGATATCATAAAGAGCCTCATCTCAGATGGCGCACCTATAGACAGCTGGGGAATTGGAACGCACCTTGTCACAGGAGGCACCCAATCTTCCCTGAATGGCGTGTACAAGCTGAGCGCGAAGGAAGTCGACGGCGTCTTCCAGCCTTGCCTTAAGATATCGAACAGCTATGAGAAGACGACAAATCCAGGGATCAAGCAGGTTTACAGATTCTTCGATAAGTCAGGCTCACCTCTTGCGGATCTCATAACGCTTGAGGAGGAGAAGCTGGAAGAAGGAAAGAACTACACATTCTTCCATCCTTTCTCTACCGCGGATCTCTTTGTCATGAAGTCATCACGCTACTCATGCTTCAAGCCTCTTCTGACGAAGAAGATGGAAGACGGGAAGAGAGTATCGCCAAGGAGGGACCTGAAGGAGATACAGGAGACATCCGCGTCGCTTCTTTCATCATTTGACAGAAGCTATAAGAGACAGATAAACCCGCATATCTACAAGGTATCGCTCTCGGAGAAGCTGAGGAACCTCAAGACCGAGCTGATAGTCACGGCAAGGGTCAAGGAAGAGGAAGTCAAAGCCTGATGGTCCTCGCCTACACAAAAAGCAGGAACGTCCTGATAGCGCTCCTTGCCGCGACAGCAGCGCTTACTGTCCTTATCCTTGTCCTGCACGTATCAAGCTTCCCTAGGGAGAGGGAGATACTTGCTGTCATTGTCGCCTCGCTTGGATTCTTCATATCGGTATCGGTATCAAGGCTGATAATGAACAGCGAGATACTATCGCTGCGATACATGCTCACGAACGCGATGAACCTTGAAAGATGCGCAGCTGAACTCGAAAAGGCCTCGAAGAGGATGCGGAAGAGATCAGAAGACAGGTTCCAGACAGCTGTGCAGGCAGCGGATGCGCTCAGCATGCTGGGGCATCCAGACCAGGCTATCCGGCTTCTCATGCAGGCCGCATCAGACAACTCCACTCCAGAGCATGTCACACAGTTCCTGATCTCAGCGCTACGCTATTCGATAGTCAATGGCGATATGGCAGCTGCCGCACAGTACAGGGACAAGGCAGCAACAGCACTCGGTGGCCTGAAGAAAGGAATCGGAAAAGGGATCTACGAGAAAGAATTCAAGGTGTTCGAAAGCTATCTTGAAGGGGAAGAGACGATGATGGCGCATCGTTTCCATACAGCGGATACTGTATTCACAAAGCTTGAAGCCGCCATGGTCCTTTCCCAGTCAGATGATGAAAAACTGAAATCAGAATGCTTGGAATTCATATCCAAGCCACGAGATATTCAATTATAATTGTATCATTCCTAAATAAATCCCCATGAATAATCATAGGGATTATATTAAGCTCACGTATTATCCTCAGGTACTTTCCATTTCTGAATCAATGTAAAGAAATCAGTCTTCTGCAGAAGAAGCTGCTTCTTCTTTATCTCATCATTGAAAAGCTCCTTATCCACATACGGCTTCCATTTCTCGGCAACATTCTTCCCTGCGATATGCCTTATCGATAGGGCCTTCGTATAGAACCTGTTCACGCCTTCGCAGATTGAACGGTCCTCTATGATCGATACACGTTCAGGGAACTGCAGGGCCAGAGAGCGCGTGGTGAATATTCTGTAGCCAAGGAGATAGCATCTCACACCGAAGTCCATGGCCTGATAGAACTCTCCGGATATCATCGTGTCATAGGCCCTGAGACGCTGGAAGAGAGCTCTGTCGTACAGTCCAAGCTCAAGCACAGGATAAAGATTCTCATCCTCCCTGTCCTCCTCTATAGTCGGCACAAACGAAAGAGGCTCGACATTCCTGCCTTTTATGAACGGAGCGCGAAGCGTAGGCAGGATCTCCCCTGATGAGGATATCATCACAGGTGTTATTATCGCAGGATGGTTATGTGACGCCATCTTCTGCATCAGCTTCTCGCCCTCGAACGCGATAAGCACGGAATCTGTACGAACGACAAGGAAATAAGTCGCATAGCACTCATCAGCAAGCGCATTTATGTACTCGCCTGTCGTGGCGGCATTCTTGAATGCGATGAAATTCACATCTGGGAAAGCCTCCTGAAGCTCCCCGTCTTCCATGCGCGACTGCAGCGTCATCACATAGATCGAGGCACTCATGTTCTCCGTATACCACTTAAGCGTGCCTACAAGCTCATCGAACGTGGAGAGATCAAGGATCCCAATAGCAAGCTGCTGCTGCCTGTACAGGGATGAGATCCTGAATCCCAGGTCCTGATGCCTATGTATTATCTTATACTCGCTCATTGCTCTACAAAGACAAGATCTTCTGGCCTGAAGATCACATCCTTCCTCCCTTCTCCGATAATATTTCCGATTTCAGAACTTTTATGTCCTTGAAGCTTCTCAATCTCAGTACTGTCAAAGTACGGGACAGCCTTCGCGAAGATAGAGCCCGAAGAGTCCATGACAGCAACGACATCACCTTTCAGGAAAACACCCTTCACCTCAGATATCCCGGAAGGAAGAAGGCTCTTATGGGCAAGCAGGGCTTTCTTGGCACCGTCATCGACACGTATGACCCCGCTGTAAGTCGTATTCAATATCCATCGCTCGCGCTGGGTTATGCGCTTCTCAGGATGGATGTATGAGCCGACATCCTCACCTTCTGCAATACGTACAAGGACATTCTCCTCATACCCAGAGGCTATTACAGTGGCACAGCCTCCCTTCTGGGCGATCTCCGCAGCAAGGAGCTTCGTCTTCATGCCTCCAGTGCTGAACGTGCTTCCTGCGCCCTTTGCATATGACATTATCTCAGGGGTTATCTCGCCTATCTCCCTGAGAAGCCTCGCATCCTTGTCCTTCTTCGGGTTTCCCGTATAAATCCCATCGATGTCGGTAAGGAGAACCAGAAGGTCAGCATCTATCTTCGACGC
>CASFMA010000055.1 GCA_949295675.1 uncultured Spirochaetales bacterium
GCCCCACAGCTATGAGGCCCTTGTCATGATTATCTGCCAGCGTAGGCATCTATGAGACGCCTGTCAGTGAAGTAGTCTATCTGCATTGCGGAGCGGACATCCGAAAGCACTGATGCGGCTTTCTTCTCAGCAGCTTCGGAACCGCTTCTGAGAATCTCATAGACATCATCTATGCGCTTCTCCCATGCTTCCCTTCTCTCCCTTATCGGGCCAAGCTCAGCCTTCAGCACTGAAAGGAGGAACTTCTTGACCTTGACATCCCCCAGTCCCCCTCTCCTGTAATGATCCTTAAGCTCATCAAGGGAGGCATAATCAGGAAGGAATTCCTCTATGTATTCAGGACGGCAGAACGCATCGAGATACATGAACACAGGATTTCCCTCGACCTGACCCGGATCCTCAACGCGGAGATGGTTCGGATCTGTGTACATCGACATCACCTTCTTCTTGAGATCTGCCTCGCTTTCGGAAAGGTAAATGCAGTTCCCGAGGGATTTGGACATCTTAGCCTTGCCATCAGTTCCGGGAAGCCTGAGGCATGCTGCGTTAGAAGGAAGCACGGCAACAGGCTCTGTCAGCGTCTCGCCATATACGGCATTGAACTTGTGGACTATCTCACGGCACTGCTCGATCATCGGCAGCTGGTCCTCACCGACAGGCACGTGAGTAGCCCTGAATGCCGTTATATCGGCAGCCTGGCTTATAGGATAGCAGAAGAAGCCTACAGGAATCGATGCCTCGAAGTTGCGCATCTGTATCTCTGCCTTCACGGTAGGATTGCGCTGCACCCTGGCAACTGTGACAAGGTTCATGTAGTAGAATGTAAGCTCTGTAAGCTCAGGGACCATGGACTGGATGAATATAGTGGACTTCTCCGGATCGATCCCGGCGGCAAGATAGTCCAGCGCAACCTCCATGATGTTCCTGCGGACCTTCTCCGGATGCTCAGCGTTGTCTGTGAGGGCCTGGGCATCGGCGATCATGATGTTGATCTCATCAAACTCACCGGAGTCCTGAAGCCTCACCCTTTCCCTGAGTGAACCGACAAGATGCCCGACATGAAGACGGCCCGTCGGCCTGTCGCCTGTAAGGATTATCCTGCTCATTCTTTCTTACCCTCGCTCTTTGCCTGATGATCCGTGCAATAGTAGCCTGATCCATGATACTCAACAGCGGGAGCGCCTGAGAACACACGCTCGGCCTCGCCTCTGCATTCCGGGCAGATATCATGATCGGCATCTTCATCAAAGCCTTTGATCACCTCATACCTCTTCCCGCATTTTCTGCACTTGAACTCATATAACGGCATATCAGAAAACCTCCAGCTGTGAGACAAAGCCTCTCACAGTCTCTACATCAACATCTATATCTGACAGGATGACACGATCCCCATCCTGTACATGGTAAGATGAAAGCGCTGAGAAATCGGGGCGCTCTCCTCTTTCCCTTATGCTTTTGACCATCTCATTCCGCAGCACGGTGAGAAGGGCCCTTGACGATGACTGGCTGTCCATATCAAACCAGCCTGAAAGCGCAAGGCCTCCATCCTTCTCGTCAAAAAGGAAGACCATCTCATCAATATTGTCTGCGACATCCTCAGTCAGGCCGAAGCCAAGATCCGCGGCAGCTGCAGCATTCCGCGTGTATACAGCCGCAAGGGATGATTCCATGAGCGCTGATATGACAGGCGGGATGACAAGGGCCCTTGAATCTATAAGCTTTGAAAGCGCATCAAGGTAGCTCCCATTCGTGAAGAGAAGCACTCCCGATACCGGAACCGCAGCCTCAAGCTGCATCGAGCGGCTCCTGTAGTACCTCTCGCTGCTGTCCATCATCTTCCAGTCCGGGCTCCAGTTAAAGGCCGCATCGACAATCGCATAGCCGAAATCCCCCTCAAAGGCACCATAGACATCACTGCCAAGCGACAGCGATATGCGCTCAGCCCTGTCAGTCAGGACCGAAGAAGGAAGCAGGTACGAAAGCCCGCCCCTCCTCAGCTTCGCGGCATCTATCGTCACTACGATGTCCCCATCCCCGCCCATGGCTGAGAAAAGAGGCTCCTCAGAGAACGGGGAATGATAGACACATGACGAAAGAAGGATGATCGTGGCAGCTATGAGGAACAGCTTCCTCATGCCTTTGCCACCAGCACCCTCACCTTCTCATCCGCGATCTCAGCCTCATCGCCATCGGCACAGCCGAAATCAAGGGAATCAGCAAGGGTTTCTTCAGCTATATACTTACCGAACGCATCAACAGCTTCCTTTATAAGGTCGCTGCCGCCTATCTTCAGCGCTATATGATCAGCGACATCGAAGTCCTTCTCCTTCCTTGCAGTCTGAACGAAGCGCACTATGTCCCTGGCGATGCCTTCAAGCAGGAGGTCATGAGTGATCTCTGTATCATAGCCTACGGTCACCGCACCTTCATTGAGGACCTTCACATGCTCCTTCTCGCTTCTCTGCACGACAAGGTCGCCCTCACCGATCATGATCTCTCCACCTGAGTAGCTGACAGTCCTGGCGTTCCCGTCAAGGATATCCGCGATCTCGGAAGAGGAGAAGCCCTGGATCACTGCAGCCACTTCCTTCATGCTCTTGCCAAGCCTTGAGCCGAGGACCTTGAAGTTGGCCTTTGCGCTGTATGATACGATATCGCTCTCATCCGCGCGGATATCAACAGCCTTGACGTTAAGCTCTTCAGAGATTATCGAGGCGTAATCAGAGAGGATTTTCCTGTCGCTCTCGCTTCTGTCCACGACCACAAGGCGGGAAAGAGGCTGGCGTATCTTTATGTTGGAAGATGACCTGAGCGCGCGGCCCATTGCGATTGTCTTCATCGCAAGGCTCATCTCCGCCTCAAGCTTCTCGTCCCTCTCCGAGGCATTGTACACAGGGTAATCACAGAGATGCACAGATTCCGGCATATCTGAGGTACGCAGGTTGAGGTATATCTCCTCCGTTATGAACGGGACAACAGGAGCTGCGGTCTTCACGAATGTCATGAGGACACGGTAAAGCGTATCATATGCCTCCTTCTTGTCACCGTCATTCTCGCTCTTCCAGAATCTTCTCCTGGATCTTCTTATGTACCAGTTATTAAGATCATCGATGAATGCGACGAGCCTTGATGTGACAGCCTGGATATCATATGTATCAAAGCCCTCAGTGACTTCCTTCACGAAGCGGTTGAGCGCAGAGATGATCCAGCGGTCAAGCTGGTTGGAAAGCTTGTCATAAGCTGTCTCTGACGGCGTGTATCCATCGATATTCGCATATGTGACGAAGAATGAGTACGCGTTCCAGAGAGGTATCATAAGGCTCTTGAGCACATCCTTCACGATCTCGTCGCTGAACTTGAGGTCATCAGCCTTCACGACTGTCGAGTTCACAAGCGCGAAACGAAGCGCATCAGCACCGTACTTGTTTATGATATCCATCGGATCTGTATAGTTCCTCGCGCTCTTGCTCATCTTCTTGCCGTCTGCAGCAAGGACAAGGCCTGAGACTATGCAGTTGTAGAAGGCCGGCTTGCCGAAAAGAGCCGCTGCAAGGACCGTGAGCGAATAGAACCATCCGCGCGTCTGGTCGAGGCCCTCGTTGATGAAGTCAGCGGGGAATATGTTCTCGAACTTCTCCTTGTTCTCGAATGGATAGTGCTCCTCGGCATATGGCATCGAGCCGGACTCGAACCAGCAGTCCAGGATATCAGGGATACGCCTCATGGTTCCCTTCCCGTCAGGAGATGGCCATGTAAGCTCATCCACATACTGCTTATGGAGATCCTCTACCTTCTTCCCGCACTTCGCCTCAAGCTCCGCGACAGAGCCGATGACCTCGATATAGTCAGAGCCATCGCACTTCCATACAGGAATCGGGTTTCCCCAGAACCTGTTGCGGCTTATTGCCCAGTCACGGGCACCCTCAAGCCACTTTCCGAAGCGGCCGTGCTTTATATGGTCAGGAACCCATGTGATCTGCTCATTGCACTCAAGCATCGTCTTCTTGATCTTCTGTACATCAACGAACCAGCAGCTCATCGCACGGTAGATCAGAGGCATCTTCGTGCGGTAGCAGAAAGGATAGGCATGGAGGTAGTTCTCCCTCTTCACCAGCTTGCCATGGTCCTTGAGCCACTGGATGACGCCTTTATCCGCATCCTTGACGAAAAGCCCCTTGAAGTCTGGGACCTCATCGGTGAAGCGGCACTCGGCATCGATCGGGCAGACTACAGGGATTCCAGTTCCCTTGAGAACATTGTAGTCATCCTCACCGAAGCCTGGAGCCGTATGGACTATGCCACATCCATCCTCGGTAGTGACGTAATCACCGCACACAACGACGAACGCGCCCTGCTTCTTCAGATCGGCAAAATATGGGAAGAGCGGCTCATATGTCCTGCCCTTAAGCTCGGAGCCCTTCATCCTGGCAACGATCTTCGCGCCTTTTCCATCCTTGTAGTACTTGCCGATGAGATTCTCCGCAAGATAGTAATAGTCCCCGCTGTCCTCATCAAGGACCTTCACATAGTCAATATCCGGGCCAACCGCAAGCGCGAGGTTCGACGGAAGCGTCCAAGGCGTCGTCGTCCAGGCAAGGAAGTATGTATTATCCTCGCCGTCAGCCTTGAACCTGACAGTCACGGCAGGATCCGTCACGTCCTTGTATCCGCCAAGGCTCACCTCCATATTCGAAAGAGGAGAAGCGAGAAGCGGCGAGTATGGCAGGATGTTATAGCCTTCGTATATCAGGCCTTTGTCATAAAGAGTCTTGAAAGCCCACCATACAGACTCCATATAATCCTTGTCCATGGTCCTGTATCCATGGTCGAAATCAACCCAGCGTCCCATGCGCGTGATCGTATGCTTCCACTCGTTCGTATAGCGCAGCACTATCGAGCGGCACGCATCATTGAACTTTGCAACCCCATAGTCCTGTACGGCGAAATACCCCTTTATGCCAAGGGTCTTCTCAACCTCAGCCTCAACAGGCAGTCCATGGCAGTCCCATCCAAACCTTCTGACGACTCTCTTTCCCTTCATCGCCTGATAACGCGGTATGGCATCCTTTATAGTTCCTGGAACGAAATGGCCGAAATGAGGCAGGCCTGTCGCAAACGGAGGGCCATCATAGAACACGTACTCATTATCTGCAGGTCTCTGCTCGATTGACTTGTTGCATATATCCCTCTCTTCCCAGAAACGAAGGATATCTTCTTCCATCTTAGGGAATTCGACTTTGTTGTTTACAGGTTTGAACATCGTTTGACTCCTACCGCATCAATATATCCAAAAATGAGGTGTCGATTCAACATGATTGATTTGCTATCATAACGATATGCGCTTCATTCCAGATCCCATCCTGAAAGAGTTCTCAGAAGTTTTCACAGCCAATGGCTATTCGCTCTATCTTGTAGGAGGCGCAGTACGCGATTTCCTGCTCAAAAAGGATAACCATGACTATGACTTCACGACAGATGCGGAGCCTGCGGATATCAAGAGGATGTTCAGAAGGACGATCGATACAGGCATAAAGCATGGCACAGTCACAGTCATATTCAGCAAGCGCCACTTCGAGGTCACGACATTCAGGACCGATGGGGACTACAGCGACAGCAGGCATCCGGAATCAGTCACGTTCGTAAAGAGCCTTGAGGAAGACCTGAAGAGACGTGACTTCACTATAAACGCCATGGCAGTAAGGCTTCCAGATGGCTGCGTGATAGACCTGAACGATGGCAGAAAGGACCTTAGGAAGAAGCTGATACGAGCAATAGGCAATCCCGATGAACGCTTCAGGGAGGATGCGCTCAGGATGATGAGGGCCTGCCGGTTCTCATCCCAGCTTGGCTTCGACATCGAGAAAGAGACGCTTCTCGCGATGAAAGCGCTCTCCGGAACTATTTCAAACATCTCGGCAGAGAGGATAAAGGAAGAGCTTTTCCGGCTTGTAGATGGCAAGGATCCGAGAAAAGGGCTGGAAGCCATGAGGGTGACAGGCCTCATGGATATCATAGTTCCAGAGCTTTCCAGGACATATGGATTCAGGCAGGGAGGCATACATAATGAGGACCTGTACGAACATCTTCTCCTTGCGCTTGAGACAGCTGCAGAGAATGGCTATCCGATCAAGGTCAAGCTTGCGGCCCTGCTTCATGATATAGGGAAGACCGAGACAAGGGAGAAGGGAGAGACACGCGAATACACATTCTACGGCCATGACAGGAAGAGCGCGGAGATGGCTGCAGAGATATTCAGGAGGCTGAAGACATCGAACGAGGAAAGGGAGGATGTCTGCCACCTGATAGACAACCATATGTTCTCATACACCCCTGACTGGACAGACGGCGCTGTCCGCAGGTTCATACGCAAAGTAGGCATTGATTCGATCAATCCCCTATTCCAGCTGCGTATAGCGGACATGTGCGCCACGACCGGGCACAGGCCTGATCCTTCGATGCTCTTTGCATTTGCAGACAGGATCAACGAAGAGCTTGAGAAGGAGAACGCGCTCAGCCTGAAGGATCTGAAGATAGATGGAAGGAAGATAATGGAGCTGGGAATCCCGAAAGGACCCGCGATCGGCAGGATACTCGACACGCTCCTTGATGAGGTCATCGAAAACCCAGACCTCAATAATGAAGGCTATCTGGAGAAAAGGGCAATCAGCCTTTCTCAAGGCCTATTGCAATAAGAGCCATCCTGGCAGCAGCCTGCTCAGCGCTCTTCTTGTTGCGGCCCTCGGCAGGCCCATAGACCTTGGTGCCAAGCTCGACAGTTACAGAGAATGTCTGGTCATGGTCAGGACCGGTCTGGGACACAAGCACATACTTAGGCACCTTCCCGCGTCTTTTCTGAAGATATTCCTGAAGCTCTGTCTTATAGTCCTTATATGAAATCTTGTTCTCCAGGAATTTCTCGACCTGGCCGGGAATGAATGAAAGAACGAAGCGCCTGGCTGTCTCAAGACCCTGATCGAGATAGAGAGCCGCTATTATGGCCTCCATGCAGTCTGCAAGTATGGCTTTCTTGAGATTACCTCCCTGGCTCCTCTCGCCTCTTCCGATAAGAAGATAATCGCTCACCCCTATCCCAAGAGCAACCTCTGACAGGCTTTCCTCAGATACCACAACAGCCTTGATCTTCGAGAACTCCCCTTCATGGAACCTTGTGAATGATGAGAAAAGATACTCTGCCGTGATCATCCCAAGAACGCTATCCCCAAGAAATTCAAGGCGCTCATTGTTATCGGAAGCATTCCTGCACTCATTTGAGTAGGATGTATGCGTGAAAGCTAGGTTGAGAAGCCTGAGGTCATTGAACTTCAGCCCATTTGCCTCAAGAAAAGAAGAAAGCTCCCTCTCACGCTTCTCTGAAAGCAAGGGAGCCTTTGCAAGATAGGAAAGCAATTACTGCAGTTCCTTGGCAAGATAGCGGACAGCGTCTCCGACTGTCTCGAACTCGTTAGCCATATCATCAGAGATCGTGATTCCAGTCTCCTCTTCGATAGCGTATACCAGCTCGTAAGTATCGAGGCTATCTGCTCCGAAATCCTTGCGGAAGCTTGCATCCATAGTGACCTTCTCCGGGGCCACGTTAAGCTTCTCAACGACAAGAGACTTTACTTTCTCGAATACTTCGTTCTCTGTCATCGCTTACTCCTCGTCCTTTACGATAACCGGCTTTCCGGCATAGTACCCGCACTTCGGGCATACGCGATGAGAAGGAATCAGGTTGCCGCATGTCTGGCACTCAGACAGGTTCGGCGCTGAAAGCTTCATGTTTGCAGCCTTTCTTGATGCTGCCTTGGACTTAGATGTCTTATACTTAGGTGTTGCCATCTCTTACCTCTCTACAAATCAACCCTTACGGCGCAATATTGTAACAAAAGGCACCGTATGGCGTCAACAATCCGACAAATGACCATATTATATATATCTATTTCAGTCAAGTAGCATCAAAGAACAAACAATGAAATAGAAATACAAAGGCAAATAAGATTGATAAGCAATCTGCCTGTATTTATTTGGGGAAACAATACTCTCATATGGATGCCATCTGATTATAGATGCAATGGTCATCCGCCTTTCTGATTATCTGCCAGCAGCAGAGCAGGAAAACTACGCATCCTCAATCAAAACTACATTGATGGATCTGTAATTATGCAGCTTGATTCGTGTATCTTTGCTGCATTCAGGCAGAGAATGAAATTACTGTACTTGACAGTTAGACAATTGAAAAATCACCAGACGATTGAGAAGTATATAGATAATATGAAATTAACAGGACTCCCCACACCTCTTGCTCTAAGCAATGTGCCCCAGAGGGAGACATTTTTCATATGACGCTGAAACCTTTCTTTTCATATGAGCAACAGATTGAGGAACTAAGGAACAAGGGCATCGTCATAGATCATGATGAAGGGCTGAGATTTCTTCAGGATGTGAGCTATTACAGGCTCTCAGCTTTCCCTGATTATTGCTATGATGATTGCAATATTTCTTTATAGGACAGACTCGGCAATTTGGAGTTGCTCTACAGACATCGTATTCGCCTTCAGTGAGACACCTATCGAATTTCATCCATCAGGCAAACACGGCTGGGCCCAGATAATGATGAAAAATGGGCAATATCGAAGGCTATACATTATATACGATAGAATTGATAGGGATAAAAATAAGCCTGACCTCATTGATGAACCACACTCCAAAGAGGCGATTCGAGCGTCAGACCCTATAGTTGAATTACCGCAACAGCCATGAAATGTCAATTTGGCTGATAACCGAAATCACTGCCTATCTTGCTCATGGAATCCCCTGACAATAGAGCTTTAGGAGCAGATGGACTTCACGAATGAGAAGATTACCTGCATCGCATTCTCATTGTATCCCCCCTCAGGGATTATGAGATCTGCATATTCCTTGCATGGCTCTATGAAGCTGAAATGACCTGGGCGCACGACCTTGGTATATTGCTCGATTACGCTGTGCACTGTACGGCCACGCTCTGAGATATCGCGCTCAAGGCGCCTTATGAACCTTATATCAGGAGGTGTGTCGACATAAAGCTTGAGATCAAGAAGGTCCCTGATCCTCTTGTCATAGAAGATCATCAGGCCGTCTATGATTATGAGCTTCTCAGGCCTGACCTCCACGAACTCATCCAGCCGCCTGTGATGGATGAAATCATACTGTGGCATCATGCAGGACCTGCCATCCTTGAGATCCTGCAGGTTCGACAGCATGAGATCCATGTCAAAAGCATCTGGATGATCGAAGTTGTAATCGGTTATGTTCTCGTTGGATATGAACGGCGCGCTCTTGTAATAGCTGTCCTGGCTTATAAGGACAGAAGCAGGCTGGGCCTCCTTGATCCTTCTCACGACAGTGCTCTTGCCTGACCCTGAACCGCCTGTGATCCCTATAAGCTTCACATCCATCATCTCACCTCTATGCTGAATTCCGTAGTGGATCTGTACGGCTTCCCGCTCTCAGTGAAAGCCTGCGGGAATCCTGGATTGTTAGGCGTATCAGGATAACGTCCTGACTCAAAGCATACGCCGGAATACTGCTCATGGTCTCCTGAAAGGAACCCGCCTGTATAGATCTGCACGCCAGGCTCTGTTGTCCATATCTCCATGGCAGCCTTCGTACCTTCAGCCCTTATCCGGCCGTCCTTGTCAATGCAGAACGTATTGTCGTAGGCGCCATTCCTGCGCTCACCTATCGCATGAGGAGTGCGGAAGTCAAAGTCAGTGCCGCAGACAGGAGCGACAGCAACAGGAATGAGGAACTCATCAACGCTCACATAGCTCTCCGCCGGCACTGTCAGGACATGGTTCTTTATATCCCCCTCGCCTCCATTGAGATTGAAGTATGTATGGTTCGTGACGGAAACAGGGCACTTCCTGTCGCTTGACACGATATAGTCCAGCACAAGCCTGCCATCATCTGAAAGAAGATATGTGACTGTACACTCATGGAAGCCCGGGAATCCACCAAGCCCATCAGGAGTGGAAATGGAGAGCGTTACAGAGCTCTCGCCTATCCCGATCACTGACCATACGCGCTGCCCGAAGCATGCTGAGCCTGAATGGAGGTTGTTGCCGTTGTTGTTCTTGTCAAGGTGATACTCAACGCCATCAAGCGTGAATGATGCACCGGCTATTCTGTTCGCATATGGCCCTACGACCTCTCCCATATAGCTGCTGTCATTCTCATAGGAAGAGAGTTTCTCATGGTTGAGGACAAGATTCACGTCATCGTAGCCAAATGAATACAGCACAGCACCGAACGTAAGCACTGAGAAGTGGAACCTACCATTCCTGAACGAGATCCTGTCAACAGTCTCTCCGTTTCGCGTAACCCCGAAAACCGTCCTTTCCATCAGTCATCCTCCTCTGTCTTCAGCACAGCAAGGAACGCACTCTGCGGAATCTCCACGTTTCCAACCATCTTCATGCGCTTCTTGCCCTCCTTCTGCTTCTCAAGCAGCTTTCTCTTTCTTGAGATATCACCGCCATAGCACTTGGCTGTCACATCCTTGCGATACGCCGATACAGTCTCGCGGGAAATGATCTGCCCGCCGATTGCAGCCTGGATCGCTATCTTGAACTGCTGACGCGGTATCTCGGTCTTCAGCCTCTCGCAGACCTGCCTGCCCCTGGTCTGTGCATTTGCCCGGAAGACAAGCTGGGAAAGCGCGTCAACCGGATCGCCATTGACAAGGATATCCATCCTCACAAGATCCGTGGGCCTGTAGCCGATTACGTTGTAATCGAACGACGCATAGCCGCGGGATATCGACTTAAGGCGGTCATAGAAATCGAAAAGAACCTCGGCAAGCGGCATCTCATAGATAAGCTCGACCCTCTTCTGGTCAAGATAGTTCATGCCTGTCTGCACGCCTCGCTTCTCAAGGCATAGCGTTATTATCGGCCCCACATACTCAGTCGGCGTGATTATATTGGCCTGTATATAAGGCTCCTCCGTCCTCTCGATCTTCATGACCTCCGGGTATTCAAGCGGATTATCGATCTGAAGGACCTCCCCGTTCTTCATATACACGGTGTAGCGGACAGAAGGGGATGTGAAGACTATCGAGAGATCGAACTCCCTCTCGATCCTCTCCTGTATGACCTCCAGATGAAGCATTCCAAGAAAGCCGCACCTGAAGCCAAAGCCAAGGGCCGCGGAATTGTCCTTCTCGTAGACAAGCGACGCGTCATTGAGCTTAAGGCGCTCTATCGCCTCCTGCAGCTCCTCATAGTCATTTGAGTCAACAGGGTATATCGAGGAAAAGACAACAGGCTTGACTTCCTTGAATCCCGCCATAGGCTCCGATGCCGGATTGGACTTGAGCGTGACTGTATCACCCACCCTGATATCCGAGATGGTCTTGATACCGGCTATGAAGTAACCGACATCCCCTGCAGTCAGCTCAGCCTTGGAAATCAGCTGGAGCTGGAATATGCCTGTATCCTCAACCTTGTACTCAGCGCCTGAGTGCATGAAGACAATCTCATCGCCTGGCTTTATCCGGCCTGAGAACAGCCGGCAATGGACGATGACTCCCCTGTATGGATCATAATGCGAATCGAATATCAGGGCCTTCAATGGCTCATCCGCACTACCCGAAGGCGCAGGTATCAGATTGACTATTGCCTCATATAGCGTGTCTACGCCTTCTCCTGTCTTTGCAGACACAAAGCATGTGGAATCAGGGTCAAGGCCAAGATCATGGTCTATCTGCTCAAGGCATGCCGGGATATCCGCGGAAGGCAGGTCGATCTTGTTTATCACGGGAATGATCTCAAGATTATGCTCCATGGCAAGATAGAGGTTCGCGAGCGTCTGGGCTTCCACTCCCTGTGACGCATCGATGAGAAGAAGGGCCCCTTCACATGACGATATGGCCCTGGAAACCTCATAAGTGAAGTCAACGTGTCCCGGCGTATCTACGAGATTGAGCTCATACTCCTCACCGTCAGAGGCAGTATAAGGGATGGTGACCGCCTGGCTCTTTATGGTGATGCCGCGCTCCCTCTCAATATCCATATTGTCCAGGATCTGCGTCTGCTGGGGACCGCGGGAGGCAACAAGCCTCGCTCTTTCGATGAACCTGTCGGCAAGCGTTGACTTGCCGTGGTCTATATGTGCGATTATGCAGAAATTTCTCTTGTGGGCTGTGTCCATCGGAAAATCCTAATGAAGGTCAGAGACGTGCTGCACAGGCGGGAAGCCAAGCATCTCCCTGATTTCCTTGTCGTCAAGTGTCTCCTTCTCTACAAGGGCATCTGTGAGCGCATCAAGCTGGTCACGATGAGTCGTGAGGATATCCCGGGTATCATCCATACATCTGGACAGGATCTTGCCGACTTCCTCATCGACGCGTCTTGCAGTCTCCTCGGAATAGTCCTTGTGCCTTGCGATCTCACGGCCAAGGAAGAGAGGCTCGTCATCATCAGCAAGAGAGACAAAGCCAAGGGCTGACATTCCCCATTCAGTCACCATGCGCCTTGCCATCTGGGTAGCCTGCTTTATATCATTGCTGGTTCCGGTTGTAGTCTCCCCGTATACGATATCCTCAGCAACATAGCCACCCATGCAGATCTTGATGCGGTCCTCAAGGAATGACTTGTTCTTCGTGTAGGCATCCTTCTCGGGAAGGCTCATGGTAAGCCCGAGCGCCCTGCCGTGAGGGATGATGGTCACCTTATGAAGCGGGTCCGCATTCTTCAGGTAGTAATGAAGGAGTGTGTGGCCTGCCTCATGGTATGCAGTAGCCTTCTTCTCCTCGGGGGTCATGTAGACAGATTCCCTGGCAACGCCAAGCAGTATCTTATCCCGGGCCTTCTCGAAATCATCCATCGATACGGTGGCGCGGTTGTCACGGGCTGCGAAGAGAGCTGCTTCGTTGACAAGGTTCGCAAGGTCTGCTCCTGAAGAGCCAGGGGTTGCCCTTGCAATCCTCTCAAGGTCGACCTCTTCCGCTATCTTCACCTTCTTCACATGTATGCGGAGTATATCGAGACGCTCCTGGACATCCGGAAGATCAACCACGACCTGCCTGTCGAAACGGCCTGGCCTCAGAAGGGCCGGATCAAGCACGTCAGGCCTGTTGGTCGCAGCCATCACTATGACGCCGGGATCTGAAGAGAATCCATCCATCTCCACGAGCATCTGGTTAAGAGTCTGCTCCCTCTCATCATGTCCGCCGCCAAGGCCTGCGCCCCTTGCGCGCCCGACTGCGTCAAGCTCATCGATGAATATGATGCAGGGCGCGTTCTTCCTGGCTTCAGAGAAGAGATCACGGACACGGGCAGCTCCCATTCCGACGAACATCTCGACGAAGTCAGAGCCTGAGGTATGAAGGAACGAGACGCCAGCCTCGCCTGCGACAGCGCGTGCGAGAAGAGTCTTTCCTGTTCCAGGAGGGCCTACGAGAAGCACGCCGCGAGGAATCCTTGCGCCGATCTTCACAAAGCGGTCAGGATGCTTCAGGAAATCAACGACCTCCTGCAGCTCATATTTGGCCTCCTTCTGACCTGCAACGTCCTGGAACGTCACCTTCTTATCGTTCTTGCCATACATCTGGGCGTGGCTTTTCCCGAAGGATGACATCATCCTTCCGCCGCCAGCGGCACCAGTCTGCCTCATTATCATGAAGATCATAACAACGAAGATGATCCATGGCAGCAGCTGTATCACGATATACCAGATAGGAGTCGGCCGTATCGCCCCGCTCACATCGACGCCGGCAGCAGATAGCTTGTCAAGAAGCGTCCCGTCAGGATAAGGGATGCGGCAAGTCGCCTCCAGACCATTGGAAAGAGTGTAATTGACTGTATTCTGCTCGACAATCGTCGCAGATATCACGTTCCCGCTCTCAACCTGGTCAATGAATACAGTGTATGAAGTCTCAGAGGCCTCAGCGCCAGTAGGCGTAGACATGAAGACATATACAAATGAGATAACAAGTATTATCAGCGCAAGAAGAGCAAGGCGGTTCTTCTTGCCGCCTCCCTTGAATGAGCCACCGCCATCGCCCTGATTGCCAGAGCCCCAGTATCTATACTGATCGTATACGCTCTTCTTAGGCTTTTCGTCCTGTTTCCGTCCCTTGTCGGGATCTTCCGGTTTCTTTTCCGGTTCTGGAGCAGCAGAAGCCGTCTCAGGCTTCTTGTCTTTCTCCAAATCTTCTTTTTCGTCCATCAAATGAAAAATATACAGTAGCTATCTGATAAGAGCAAGGGCAATCGGCTCACCTTCACTTCCCAAAAGCCTTTTGGAAAGTCTGTCACGGCCTCCGAAGGCACGCATGAAGCAGATGGCTATGCCATCCCTGTCTTCCACCACTACCGAATAAGGCACCTTCTGATCCTTCATCAGCTGGGAGATCTTCCTGCGTCCGCCCTTCAGCGCGATGACGTCCCCCTCCCTTGCGTCCCTCACGACAACAGGCGGAGAGAGGTGCTGCAGCTGTACACGCAGCGTAAGAGCATCAGGATGCTGCACCTTGGAAAGAGCCGCATTGCACGGCAGCGCCATATCCATGCTGAATGGCATGGCGAACGGGACAAGCTCAGGGTATATCCTCACCTCATCCTTCGTGAACATGAATACCATGCCGGAGCTCTCAAGCCTTCCGCTTCCATCAAAGGCTTTCTCAAGCACAGAGGAGATCATCGCCCTTGATACCCGTTCCCTTCCGAAGCGGGCGTTGGCATCATACACAGCCTGATCGACAAGGAAGCGTGGCGATGAGAGGAAGAGATTCCTGTCATATGCGATATAGAACCCTGAAGATGATGGCTTGAGGGAGTATCTGTCGCGGAATGCAGCAACATTCTCTGCTATATGGGCCATCATTATCTTTGAATCATCTGAGAGATGAGGCATCACCATATGCCTAAGGAAATTGCGGCGATATGCCAGATCGGAGTTGGTAGAGTCAACGGACGGGACAAGCTGCCGGGCCTTAAGGTATCTGATGATCTCACGCTTCGGAAAGCCAAGGAAGGGCCTGTACACCGCCCCATCGCATCTTCTGATCCCGCTCCAGGCATAGAAAGGGGAAGACGAGAGCATGCGCATGGCTACAGTCTCGGCCTGGTCATCAAGATGGTGAGCCGTAAGTATCCAGTCGAAGCCGTTCTCATCCTTATAGCGCATCAGCGCCTCATACCTGAGTTCCCTAGCAGCTGCCTCGACACCTATGCACTTGCGCCTCGCAAGGCTTTCCACGCTCCCGCGTCCAAGCCTTACCACATCGAAAGGCAAGCCAAGAAGCTTTGCGTTCCGGCGATTGCGCCGCTCTTCATCAAGAAGCTCGCCATCAGGCCTCAGCCCATGGTTCACATACAGCGCAGCGCTTCTTTCAGGAGCCTTCTCCGAAAGCACAGACAAAAGCGCCAATGAATCATCGCCACCTGAGAAGGCAAGCAGGAGCCGGCCGGCAGGAAGTCCCACCCCTTCAGGAATTCGCCCACTGCAGGACACTCTCGAACCTTTCTCCGCCATATAACCTCAGCACAGCCTCCGCAGCCTTGCATTCTGCCTCATCGACAAGTTTCCTGTCCTCGGCGCTGAAGCGTGAGAGGACATGGTCAGGGACGGACACGCCTTCGCCTGGCCTCCCTATCCCTATATAGACACGTATGAAATCGGGACCATGGGCAGCTATGATTGACTTGAGGCCGTTATGACCGGCAGATCCACCGCCCCTGCGGATGCGTATCTTCCCGGCAGGCAGATCCATTTGGTCCACGACAACGACCATCTCTTCCCCATCTTCCACGTTCTCATTCACGACATCACCTGAGCTGTTCATGTATGTGAGAGGCTCTACAAGGACAAGATCATCAATTGAGGCACGCCTATAGAGACGGAAACAGCGCTTCCGGAGCTTCAAGCCCTTCAGCGCTGCTATTCTCTCTACTGTGTCGAATCCGACATTGTGCCTTGTCCCTGAATACTTCGTCCCAGGATTGCCAAGGCCGAATACAACCATCTTACTTCGATGCCGCTGCATCAGCTGCAGCAGGAGCTGCTGCGTCTGTAGCTGCGTCTGCCGTATCAGCTGCGGCAGGAGCCTCTTCCTTGACATACTTGATAGACGCGACAGTCTCTTCCGGATCAATGAAGATCCTGATTCCCTCAGGAATTGAAAGCTGGTTGACACGGAATGACTCATTGACGTCAAGAGCTGAGATATCTCCAGTGATGACCTCAGGAAGCTGTGATGGGAGACACTCGATCTCGATCTCGTGGATGAGCTGCTCGCAGACACCGCCGTTCCTTATTCCGACAGGGTTGCCGGTAAGCTCGACACGGACATTAGTCCTTACAGCGTGGCCAGCTGTGACCTCAAAGAAATCTATATGGCGTACTATGCCTTTGAGAAGATCTTCCTGGAATGACTTCACGAATACGTCGTGATCCTTCTCGCCATCAACCTTGAGCGTGATGAGCGTAGACTCGCCGAAGCCAGTCCTCTTTGCGGCAAACTCACGTGCGCTGACAGTGACATGCACTGGCTGCTCCTTGCCGTAGACAACTCCTGGGATCTCACCTTTCCTCAGAAGTCTCCTTGAACCTGCAGAACCGAAGTCTTCCGTCCTGAGCTTTGCGTTAAGAAATTTCTTCTCACTCATAATTCTTCTCCTTATACTCTCATCGGGCTTTGCCGATTACCATAAAGTGCCGAAGCACACAACAGTTGGGAATCATATATTACAAAGGATTTTTCTGCAATATCCCGGAAAAAACAGACAAAGCTGGGAAGGAAGGACTCGAACCTTCGGATGCAGGTATCAAAAACCCGTGCCTTAACCACTTGGCTACTTCCCAATGCAAGATGTGAAAATATCAGAAAAGGGCGAAGATATCAACCAATCAGGTGTGTGAGGACGGCACCTTCCGGGACATAGGGACAGCTCTCAGGAAAGAGCGCATACCACGCACTACCTGATCCGGAAAGAGATAGATATGCACCGGTCTGAAGAAGCCATGCCGGCACAGAGAGAGGATATACAAGCTCGAAGTCATTCGGGAACGAGGGCTTGTCGGGAAAAGAGAGAGGAGGAAGATGCCTGATGCTGCGCTCCATCGAATCAAGGGCCCTGTAAGCCTCTCCTGTATCATTGCCGGAGGATGGGATGAAGAGCAGAAGAGGAAGAGGGCCAAGGCCTATGCGCCGCTCCACGCGCTCTCCGCGCCCTGACACGAAGCCAGTGCTGAACCCTGCCGCGAGGAAAGGCACATCAGATCCCACAGCCATCGCGCACTCCCTTATATCCTCATCAATGCTGAAATAGCTGAATAGGACACGCAGCACAGCAGCTGCATCTGCAGAGCCTCCCCCCAGGCCGGCCTTCGAAGGTATCCTCTTGCAGATTCTCACAGAAAGAGCGAATGTGCGTGAAAACCGCCGGGAGAACACCTCTGCGGCCTTCTCCATGAGATCCTTCGCCCCCGGAGCAAGATAAGGCACATCACGCTCGATGGAGACAGAGAGGACAGGAGCCTCCACCACGCTGATCTCAAGCGTATCATGAAGATCTATCAATGCCATGTAGGACTCGATGCTGTGAAGCCCATCCTCTCCCCTGCTTCCGACTGCAAGTCCTATATTCACCTTGGCGTATGCCCTTATCTCCATATCCATATCCCTGCCCAGTGTAGCCAAAACAGGCTTTTTTTCATATCCTACAGCCATGGCAAGCCTGAAAGGAATCATCTTCGACAAAGACGGGACGCTTTTCAACTATGGAGAGGTCTGGGGTCCTGTATTCTCTCAGGCTATCGCGAAAGGGCTTTCAGGATCCTCTCTCACGGAAGCGAGAAAGGAAGCCTGCATAGATGATTTCCTGAAGATCCTTGGAGTGGACGGCAAGGGCAATACATATCCAGATGGGATAATATTCCGCCACAACAGGAAGATAACGGCCACGCTGCGTCTTCTGCTGCTGTGCCTGCGCTATCATCTAAGCCCATTCATGGTCGGCCGTTCGATGTTCGCCTTCATGCGCAAGAGCGACCTGGGGCTTGAGAAGCGGATAGAGAACATGGAATTCCCAGGCGTCAAGGAAGTGTTCGAAGAAGCCTACAAGAGAGGATATATCCTCGGGATCGTCACAAACGACACGATGGGCTCAACAAGGATATTCCTGGACAAGATGGGCATAAGCCAGTACATATCCTTCATAAGGACAAAGGACAACTCGACCCACCAGAAGCCAAACCCCGCAGCTATAAGGGAGTTCTGCGATGAGAAGGGGCTTGAAAGCATGGAGGTCGCGATTGTCGGCGATACCGTCGTCGATATGGAGTTCGCGCATCTTGGCAAAGCCGGATACGCAGTCGCAGTGCTAACAGGATCAGGGGATGTCGAAGGGCTGGAAAAGCATGCAGACGCTGTATATCCGACCCTTCTGGATGTCCTTTCAGATCCGATACTCTTCCCATGATCGCATTCCTTGAGACAGATAGGGCAAGGGAGGAAGCTGCGAAGATGGCAGCTTCAATGCTGTCCTCTGGATCATACTCCTTCCCTCCATCTCATGATTTCCCGCTCTCTGAGATAAGGGAGAGCTCCCTGTTTGCCGTAATGATAGCGAGGACAGGTGATGGGCAGGAGCGCATACTGAGGGCATTCTCAGGCTTTCTCGGAGGAAAAGCTTCCGCGCCAGGCTATGTCAACCCATGCTTCTCCCAGCATAGATATCAGGAAGAGATGGAGAGGAACGACAGGAAGATACATGAGCTGACAAAGCTCATAGAGGAAGGAGAAGAGACTCTTATACCGGAGAGGAAGAGGCTCTCCGATGAGAGCATAGCAAGGATAAGCAGGCTCTACTCATTCTCAACATGGGACGGACGCAGGATCCCGCTCCCTCCCAAAGCAGTCACAGGGACAGGCGACTGCGCAGGGCTCAGGCTCATAAACACAGCGCTCCGGAGGGGCTGGGAGATGATAGGACTTGCTGAATTCTCCGCAGACAGCAGCGGCAAGCTCTCATTCCGTCCGCCATGCAGCAAGAGATGCGGACTGCTCCTGCCTGATATGCTGGGTCTTGATATAATATACGCGGACAGCTCGATTGCAGTCATAGACAAGAAAGAGGGGATGCTCAGTGTCCCTGGACGCGGAGAGGACAAGCTTGACAGCGCTTCATATCGCTTCCACAGGCTTTTCCCGTCAAGCCCAGAGGTCTGCCATACACATCGCCTTGACATGGATACATCGGGCCTTCTGATAATGGCCTTCACGAAAGAAGCGCACAGGACAGTCTCGATGGAGTTCGAGAGCGGAACCGTCAAAAAGGAATATGAGGCCGTGCTTGAAGGCGTGATAAAGGAAGATGAGGGAGTCATAGACGCACCGATACGCCTTGATGTGGATAACAGGCCTTACCAGATAGTCGACTATGAGAGGGGGAAGAGAGCCATCACAAGATGGAAGCGGATCAAAGTCGAGGTCATAGACGGCGAGAAGTGCACAAGGGTCAGGTTCTTCCCTGAGACAGGACGCACGCATCAGCTGAGGGTCCACTCAGCATCCATAGGGCATCCTATCAAGGGTGACAGGCTCTACGGGACAAGGAAAGATGGTGAGAGGCTGATGCTGCACGCCTCCGCAATCACGCTGCTCCATCCTGAAAGCGGCAAGGAGATATCCTTCAGCTCTCCTGCTCCCTTCTGATCTCATCAAGCCTGCTTTTCAGCCTTCCGATCTCAGCCGCGACCTCTGATATCTCCGAGTCTATGCGCTCGCGCTCCTTTCCAAGTATGCTCAGCTTCTTCTCCTCGCTTTCAAGAAGCGCCATTATATCATCAGCCTTGGCCTCTCTCTTCAGCCTCCTGCGCTCACGCCCGAGCTCATCAAGCTCTGCCCTCTCACGCTGTATACGGGCAATATCATCTGAAAGCCTTGGCGCCGTATCATCGCCTATCCAGCTGCGCGATTTCTCGAAAAGGAAGGCCCCGTAGCTTCTCAGCGCTTCATCCTCTCGTGAGGCAGCGTTCAGCACACCTTTCTCTGCCCTTTCGACGCCATCCTTCGAAAGCACTGCATATGAGTGGCGCTTGGACCCGACCTGAATATGCAGCCTGCCCTTCTCCTCGTCAACCTCTGCCCTTCTCCGGTACAGGCTGCGTATCTGCAGGGCGATCTCGCCTGCCTTGCCATCAAGGGCGCTGTCAAGATCCCTGCTTATCACAGTGCGCCCATAGCTTCTGAACCTGCGCTCCCTTGAAAGACCTGAGATAACCGACCTTATATGGCCTTTCCTGCCGTCCTCACGGCTTATGTCAGCGTACACAAAGGAAAAAGCTTCCTTATCCAGGAGGGAGAAGCTGCACTTCTCATAGACAGCAGCCCCGAGAGAAGAAAGGAGACGGTCTATCTCAGAGGAAAAGCCTGCGGCCTCCTTCTTCTTCTCCTCAAGAAGAAGCTTGCGCCCCTCATACTCCTCAGACGCTCCCCTTACGGCTGCGAGCCTTTCCTCTGCCCTCCTGCGCTCATCGGAGGCAGTCTGGCATTCATGCAGCAGCTTCCGGCAGCCTGGAAGCGAAAGAGCAGCCTGGCTGTCGCTGCATTTCCTCGCGAGGGTTATGAGAAGAGATGAGATATATTCCTCCTTTTCCTTTATCTTCGCCTCATTTTCCTTCAGAAGCTCCTCTCTGGCACTCATAAATAGGAGTCTAACACCTAGATGGTTTATTGACAAACATCAACCATTCAATCATTCTTTCATTGACCATAATAGTCCGCCCTACATCAACGGAAACTGTATGGTTGCCCAATACCCATTATTGAGGGCTTATTTTCCAGCCCATTTTGGGCATTTATGGAGATTACGATGGAAAAAGAAGAGATGAAGAGCCTCACGGAAGAGGAACTTCAGGAGAGAATCAGCAGAACTCTTTCAGCTATCAAGGAAGCAGATCCTGAGGAGATCGAAAGAGTAAAGGGAATCATGAGGAAGAACGTCCCATTCTTCACAAGAAGCGCATTTGCAGCATACCTTCTCATGGCCTCAGGCTGCAGGAAGCAGCTCAGGGACAAGAAGCCAGAGAGACGTCCGGCAAGGGCAGACAAGGAAGCAAGGCCAGCTGAGCAGAAGCCAGAGGCTAAGCCTGAGCAGGCAATACCTGAGGATGCGAAGACCATCTACATCAATGTAGGCAAGATGAAGCATCTCTATGCGAAGGATCTTTCTAAGCTTCTTCAGGGCGTACTCGGAATCACACGCGATGATATCTACATGATCCGCATCCACGACAAGTACTCATTCGTGACGATGAGCGAGGAGAACTGCGTGAAAGCCATAGAGAAGGTCTCTGGCATGGATATCAACGGAAGGACAGCGTCCGTATCGTTTGCCGAGAAGAAGAACGGAGCCAAGGACAGCGCAGAGTGATGAAGCCGGTCTCGATCGCACTGGGTCCATACATGACCAATTCATACATAATACAGGACGGGGACTGCATCGCGATAGTCGATGCGCCCTATCCGGCCGACCGTCTCATCGAGGCGATGAAGGCCGAAGGGATTGTGCCTGATGAAGTGCTTCTCACGCATGCCCATCACGACCATGTGTTCGGGCTGGAGATGATAAGGAAGGCCTTCCCTGACATCAGGATATATGTCTCAGCTGATGATATGCCATATCTCGATGACAACGGCAAGCTGCTGAGGAAGATGGTCATGTCATTCGATCCCTCATTCGGAAGAGAGACAGAGAGCATAACGATCCCCAGCGATATCCTCGGCTACAGCAGCTACAGCGGCAGCTTTACGGTGATGGCCACGCCGGGACATACAGCAGGATCGGTATCGCTGTACAGCGAAGCAGAAGGCCTTGTGCTCACAGGTGATACGCTCTTCCAGGGCGGAGTAGGAAGAACTGATCTCGGGGGTGATTACTCCGAGCTCATGAGATCGCTCGAGAAGCTTGCCGGGCTTCCTGACAGCACCATCGTCCTTCCCGGACATGGCGGGCTATCGACGATCGGCACAGAAAAGAAGGCAAATCCATACATGATGAGATGAGCTGCCCATACAGGCAGCCCGGTCATCATTATTTTCCACCAGCCATCATCTCGTTGGCAGACTTGCAATCTATGCAGAGAACAGCTTCAGGGATAGCCCTGAGCCTTCCTTCAGGAATCCTTTTCCCGCACTGGAGGCAGATTCCGTATTTGCCTTCGCTTATCCTCTTGAGGGCCCCTTCGATTGCCTTGAGCTTCTTTGCATCCATCGCATTCAGGGCTTCCATCTTCCTGTAGGTGCCCTCATCAGACGCCAGATCGCTGCTGTCCCCTCTTCCAGACGAAGCCTGGGCCTCAGACCTGAAGTCATCTCCTTCATTATTTAGTTTCCTCATCAGAACCTCACGTTCCGCGAGGAGCTTTTCCTGCATTTCCTGGGTAAAAGCATCCATTCCTTAAACCCCCTCCTTCAAAAAGGATAGCCATAATCTGCCTATATTAGACGCTCTCGTCAAGTAAAAACGTATAATTCACTCATCATTTGCGCTTTTCTTCGTTATCTTTCAGCCATTCTGAGTAGCGTCTGGAGAATTTCACCACCATGTATGAGATGAGAAGATATGCAAGGAAGACTATGAACATGATCCATCTCGGGCCTGTATATACAGTCCCGAGAAGCAGGAATCCGACAGTCATGCCCACCATCAGCATGGCAACAGATATGATGAATGACCTGCGGCTCCTAGCCATTTTCGATGAACGTCCTTATCTTGCCGAGAAGCTCAGGATACTCCTCTGCGATCTCAAGATCCCCCTCGCTTTCAAGGATTGTCCTTGGCGCACGGAACAGGCATCCGCCATCAGCCCTTCGGATCATGGAAAGATCGTTGTAGCTGTCACCTGAGGCGAATGTACGGAAGCCAAGCGACGAGAATGCCTCAACAGCTCTCATCTTCCCGTCCTGACATCTCATGCTGACTCCTTCAATCATCCCCTCCTCCGACACCTTCAGGCTGTTGCAGAATATCGTGGGATAGCCAAGCTGCCTCATGAGAGGAAGCGCGAACTCCTGGAATGTATCAGAGAGTATGACAACCTGCGTGAGCTCCCTAAGGCTGCCAAGGAACTCAGAAGCCCCATCAAGAGGCTTTATCGTCGCGATCACATCCTGGATATCAGCAAGACGGAGCCCATGCTCCTTCAGTATGTCCATGCGGAACTGCATCAGCTTCATATAGTCAGGCTCGTCACGGGTCGTCCTCTTAAGCTCCGGGATACCGGTCTTCTCGGCAAAAGCGATCCATATCTCCGGGACAAGGACCCCTTCAAGGTCAAGGCATACTATTTCCATATTTCCTCCACAGCGCGATTCTGAACCAGAGAGGAGCAATCGTCAATGTCTATGATGGATTTTTGGCAATATGTATTGTATCCTCCAGCCATGAGCAGGACATTATGCAGGATCGCGGCATTCGTGACAGGCGCTGTCATATCAGTGATGGTGATATTCAATACAGAGCTTGGCCAGGCCACGACAAACAACGTATCTATATTGATAAACCAGGTTGTCGGCATTGTCCTGCTGAGCGCATTGCTTGTCCTGTTCCGCGGCAATGGCACTGTGAATCCAGCACGGTCGAAGGCTCCATGGTACATGTGGTTCGGAGGGCTTTTCGGCCTTGTAGTGATAACCTGCAACTACTTCTCAGTGACAAAAGCAGGAGCGACGATATCCATGGGATCGGCTGTCCTCGGCCAGTGCATCGCGGGCCTTGTGCTGGACGCATCAGGCTGGATGTGGATGAAGAAGCGCAGGATAGGAGCAAGGAGGATAGCATCTGCAGCTGTGGTTGCGGCAGGGATCGCCGTCATGCTCCTGCTGTCCGGAGAGAAGATCCACCCTCTCTATGCGCTCATAGGTGTGGCTGCCGGGATAATCACCATGATGCAGATGGCGTACAACTCCCATTTCGCATC
>CASFMA010000056.1 GCA_949295675.1 uncultured Spirochaetales bacterium
CCTCGTAGCCTTCTCGAAAGTCCTTATGCCCCTCTCGCAGAGGACGACCTGGTCAGTGCCGGAGGCCATGAGATACTCAGCAGCCATGAGCCACTCCTCAATCGTCGCGGAAAGCCCTCTCTTGAGAAGGACAGGCATGCCGGTCTTGCCGACTTCCTTCAGAAGCTCGAAGTTCTGCATGTTCCTCGCACCGATCTGGAACATATCTATATAGCTGGCCATCATCTCGACATCACGCGGAGAGACGACCTCTGTCGTCACAGGCATATCAAAGGCATCGCCAGCCTTCCTGAGCAGCTTGAGACCTTCCTCCCCCAGTCCCTGGAATGAATATGGGCTTGTCCTTGGCTTGAATGCTCCTCCGCGGAGTATGACTGCACCAGATTCCCTTACGGACTCGGCTATTGTCATGATCTGGTCATAGCTTTCGACAGCGCATGGGCCAGCCATGACGACAACTCTGTTGCCTCCTATCCTGACGCGCCCGACAGATACTATGGTATCTTCCTTCTTCATCTCCCTGGAAGCCAGCTTATAAGGCTTGGAGATCGGGACGACGGAACTGACGCCTGGCATCACCTCAACGGTCCTGATATCTATATGCGCAGTGCCGACAGCCCCCAGGACAGTATCCTGCTGGCCTACGATTTCCTTCACAATGAAGCCCTTTTCCTTGAGGAATGACTTCACTTTATCTTTTTCGACTTGTGTTATACCCTGCTTAAGAATGACGATCATATCAGGGAAAAAGCTAGCTTTTCCATCTGATTTGGTCAATGAATCAAGATATGGACGAGAACTACTTCGATAATATATTCGCACTATTTTCGGAAAAGATGGCAGAGATGGGATCCCCTCTGCCGTCAGTGAGCATGATAGCGGAAGAAGACAACGATCCCTACAGAGTGCTTGCATCAACGCTGATAAGCCTGCGCACCAAGGACGCTGTGACAATGGAAGCATCGAGAAGGCTTTTCAGGATCGCGCCAAGCATCAATGCGCTCTCGGAGCTTGACGCTGATGTGATAGCAGAGACGATAAAGCCCGCGGGCTTCTACAGGCGGAAAGGAGAACAGCTCAAGAAGATAGCCTGCATAATCAGGGATGAGTACAACTCGGAGATTCCATCTGACATGGATGTATTGCTATCGCTTCCAGGCGTCGGGATAAAGACAGCATCGCTTGTGCTCAACCTTGGCTTCGGAATAGATGCAGTATGCGTGGACTGCCATGTGCATGAGATATCGAACAGGATCGGATGGGTCGATACGAAGACTCCGGAGGAGACGGAGAAGGAACTGAGGAAAATACTGCCCAGACGCTTCTGGATACCGCTCAATGAGCTTCTTGTGCGCTATGGGCAGCTTGTATGCACCCCTGTCTCTCCACGATGCTCAATCTGCCCGATAAACGCATCATGCAGGAAGAAAGGGGTGGAAAGGTCCAGATGATTACTTGTTTCCCAGCTGCTTTACGGCAGGAGTTGCCACACGGTATACGCAGTAGAGGATAAGAAGGTGGTATACGAGGTTCTCAAGCCAGAGGAACCACTCTTTGCCATCAACGCCTCTCAGACCATATACGAAATCTGCGAGGACGATGTAGATGATCCATGCCACGAGAACAATCAATGTGGATACCTTTACAAAGGATTTCTTTATTCCTCCGATAAATGAAGGAACGATCAGGAGAAGTCCAGCGACAAGGAGCACAACACCTACTATGATCCTCAATGCCTCATCAAGCTTCTGATAAAGATCATTTCCTCCGAAATTAGCTATACCCTCTATCCCGATCACGACAAAGAGGATACCTACGAGCAATTTGAGGATGAAATCCCCACTAACCTTACTAGTTGCCATTTTGCCTCCAAAAGCATTTCTGCACCTACATTCTAGCTTTTTCCTCATCTCTTGACCATATTCTCCTGCTTCTGAATACTCATCGGTATGATCAGGCTCCTTGTTTTTCTCGGAAACCCCGGAAGTGAATACAGGAACACGAGGCACAATGCCGGGTTCTTGCTCGCGGACTATCTCTATCCTTCTGAAGACTGGCAGATGAAGTTCCATTCAGCTTATCTTTCAGCCCCGCGGTGGAAGGTCATGAAGCCTATGACATTCATGAATCTCTCGGGAACTGCCGTTTCCGAAGCTTTCTCATTCTTCAAGCTAAAGGCTGATGAGATCCTTGTCATACACGATGATACGGAGCTTCCGCTTGGCAAGGCAAAGCTGCAGAGGGGCGGAGGGCTTCAGGGACACAAGGGACTGAGAAGCATAAAGGAAAGGATCGGAAGCGATGATTTCTACAGGCTCAGGATCGGAATCGGCAAACCGAAGCACAACGATCTTGCGCTGTTCGTGACGACGCCTTTCACCAAGGATGAGATGATCACGCTCTCTTCTGTCTTCGCTCTATGCAAGGCTATGCTCGATACCCCGGAAAAAGAGTGTGAAAAATCTGTACTTAACTGAAAAAATGGCCAATTAAGCGTTTTATTGCCCTTTTTTCCTCTCACTCGCATTCTCTTATATGTTAAAATTGCGTAACAAAGGAGGTGCGTATGAAAAGAAGGGATTTCAGGATAGCAGAGCCATCAAGGCAGAAGATAAAGCTTACAGGGGCTGTATTCCCTACAGACGAGAGCCTTGACATGCTCTACAGGGATGCCGCAGACCTCGCCTTCAGATATAACAGCAGGATAAGGGAAGAGGGAAGGAGCGAAGGCTTCATCTCCCCAGGCAAGCTCCACGCATCTGCTGTCCTGCACCTTATATATCAGATAGTGCTTACAGCCAGGATGGAAGATGGGCATATGGATTTCTTCACGAGAAGGATATCACCTGTGGTTTCAAACGAGGAGCTTTTCTCCGTCCTGCACTTCTTCTCAAGGACTTTCCCCTCTCCGGCGCTTGATGAGTCAAGGCCTGATGACACAGAGAGGATAACAGAGGATATGAGAGGATTCTTCATCCATCAGGTGCTGATGCAGAACCCTGCACTCCTAGCTGCATCAAAGCCATTCGTATCACCGGATGAGGTCATATACCCTGAAGGGATGAAGGCCTTGTCATCGATACTCTCATCATTCCCAAAGGACGATCTAAGGGACGGGAAGCCGAATACAGATGACTTCTTCACCATGCTTCAGCTTCCTGCCAGGCTATATCCGAACTCGCTTGAGGAACAGATCAAATATATACTCAGGGAATGGAGGGCATTCCTTCCAAAGGATCTGATAACCCTTCTTGAGATCTCGATAGACTACATCCATGAAGAGGAAAAGGACAGGGGCGGCGTCGGCGGAGGCGGAGGCCCTACCCATGTCATAGATTACTCGGAGAGCGAGCAATATGAATATGAGGCATTCTCTGATGATTCGAACTGGATGCCGCGCGTCGTGATGATGGCAAAATGCACGCTAGTATGGCTCGACCAGCTTTCAAAGCAGTATAAAAGAGATATACACAGGCTGGACCAGATCCCAGACGAGGAGCTTGACCTGCTGCGTGACAGAGGCTTCACGGCACTGTGGCTCATAGGGCTGTGGGAAAGATCAGACGCATCGAAAAGGATAAAGAACCTTTGCGGGAATCCTGATGCGGAGGCTTCCGCATACTCCCTGAAGGACTATGATATCTCAGAGACCATAGGAGGATGGGCTTCTCTTGACAACCTGAGGCAGCGATGCCTGGCAAGAGGTATACGTCTTGCCTCTGACATGGTCCCGAACCATACAGGAATAGACGGGAACTGGGTATATGAGCATCCTGATTACTTCATCCAGCAGGACTGGCCGCCTTTCCCTTCATACACATACAATGGTCCAGATCTTTCAAACAACCCTGACTTCGAGGTTAAGATCGAAGACCACTACTATGACAGGACAGATGCAGCTGTCACATTCCGCCTTATCGAGAGAAGAACGGGAAGATGCCGGTATATATTCCATGGAAACGACGGGACATCCATGCCCTGGAATGATACCGCGCAGCTTGATTACCTGAATCCTGCAACAAGGGAAGCGGTAATACAGAAGATAATCCATGTTGCCAAGAACTTCCCTATCATACGTTTTGACGCTGCGATGACCCTTGCAAAGCGTCATATACAGCGACTTTGGTATCCAAAGCCTGGCAGAGGCGGCGACATAGCAGGAAGAGCCGGGCATGCGATGACAGACGAGGAATTCAACAGGAGAATCCCACAGGAGTTCTGGAGGGAGGTCGTTGACCGTGTTGCCAGCGAAGCTCCTGACACGCTTCTTCTGGCAGAGGCATTCTGGATGATGGAAGGCTACTTTGTGCGCACTCTTGGCATGCACAGGGTATACAACTCCGCATTCATGAACATGCTGAAGAACCAGGAGAACCAGAAGTACAGGCTTGGCATCAAGAACACGCTTGTATTCGAACCTGAAATCCTCAAGCGCTATGTCAACTTCATGAACAATCCAGATGAGGAGACAGCAATCGCGCAGTTCGGGGACGGGGATAAGTATTTCGCCGTCTGCACATTGCTCGCGACCCTCCCGGGCCTTCCGATGATAGGCCATGGCCAGATCGAAGGCTACAGGGAGAAATATGGGATGGAATACAAGAGGGCATACTACAACGAAAGCCCCAACGGATGGCTTATTGGAGAGCATTACCGCAGGATATTCCCTCTTTTCAGGAGAAGATATCTCTTCTCTGGCGTTGATAATTTCCAGCTCTATGACTGCTATAACGGCAATGGCGGCATAGAGGAGTCCGTATATGCCTACGTGAACGGTGTCGGCAACGAAAGGACTCTCGTGCTCGTAAACAACCAGTATGAGCGTACAGGTGGGAATATAAGCGGGTCTGTCCCGAAGCTTAAGAAAGGAGAAGCAGGCAAGACGACAGTGACGACGAAGCTTGCCGAAAACCTTGGCCTCACCTTCGGAGGCAGAAGCTACGCGCTGTTCGACTGCTTCTCTGATGGCCTTACATATATCCTGCCGTCAATTCTCGTCTATGATGAGGGATTCTCATTCTCCCTTGATGGCTATGAGGCGAAAGTATACTGGAACATACGGGAAGTCGAGGACATAGACGGAAGCTATGAGAGGATATGGAAGCAATTCGGACGCAGAGGGATAAGGAATATATCAAGGGCTGTGGCGCTGCTTCGCCTTGAGCCTCTCTACAAGGCCATAGAAAGACTCAGGAGCGATGATACTGTAAGGATTGCAGAGCATATAGCTGATGGGACCATAACAAAGGAAGAGGAAAGAGAGCTTCTTCTGACCATAGCTGAGTGCTATTCGACAATCCCAGAGGTATACGAAACCCTTGAGGAGCCTGCAAAAGGCCAGATCGCGGTGAAGCCTGCTGAGATCGAGCCTAAGCCTATGATCAGGCTGACAAGGGCTGTATGCCAGGCATTCAAGGGAAAGAAGGGACAGGCCATGGCTTCATGGGCCGCCTCGGACAAGACAATACCGCTGCTCCTGCTCTCCGCGATCGTCCTCCATCCATTCACGCAGGCGATGAAGCCAAGGGAGGCTATGGAGGAAGCTGACAGGCTGCTTCTTGACGCATTCTTCGACGAAGAGTTCACGAAGCTAGGCTATGAGGAAACCGAACGCAGGATCGTCTCTCACAGCGCAGCCCTTCTGGCGACTGCTGCAAACTGCGCTGAAAGGAAGATGCCAGCAGAGGATGCCTTCAGGTCCATCGTGAATGACGAGGGTGTCATGAACCTTGCCCAGTGCAATGAATACCAGGGAGTGATGTGGTACAACAAAGAGGAGATGCAGAGGGTCATACTCATTTCCGCGCTGGCTCTCGCCACAACGCAAAGCCCAAGGTCATTCGATCCTGATGTATTTGTCAAAACCATGTTGGAAAAAGAATTAAAGAGCGAATATAAGCTTGATAAGCTTCTTTCTGCCAACACTGATAATTGACTGGCATAAAGTGGTGCTGTAAGCTTTATTCCATGAAAACGTGGATTACATATATAGCCGCGCTCCTTATGGGATTGGCTACAGCGCTTATTTTCGGGGACAGCTCATCAGCGCTTTCCGTGATAAGCGGATTGTCATCATTCATGGTCAACCTTGGTGTATGTATAGCGATTCCTGTCCTTGTTGTTACTTTCGCGTCAGGAACGGCATCCCTGAGGAAAGACAGGATGGGAGGAAAGGCTATATCCGCATCAATACTATGGGCACTTGCGACAACAATAGTATTCTCGCTTGCGGCTGTCATCCTTTCCTCGCTGTTCCCGGTATCCTTCCCTGTAACCAGCACAGCTGGCAATCCGCAGGAGATGCTCTCAAACCATGTCTCATATATGCTATCAAGCGGATACAGCGCGCTCTATCCCAGGAATGTTTTCCTGACACTTGCCTCTTCTACATATTTCATAGTCCCTGCTGTCATTGTCTCATGGATACTTGGCATAGCGCTCAAGCCTTCATCAGATATAATAAGACCTGCGTATACAACTATGAACTCTTTTTCAGAAGTGATGTACAGGATATCAAGGACATGTACCGTATATGGCTTCTTCCTTGTATTCGCATCATCAGCATATTCGTTCCTGTCGCTTTACCAGGAGAAGACAATACAGGCAGCTCCAAGATTCGCGGTCATGCTTGCATCAGGAGCTGTTGTGCTTGCTGCTGCGTTCATTCCCCTGCTCTTCGCCATCTTCACAGGATTCAAGAAGAACCCATATAAGGTCCTGTACCGCTCGCTGCCTGCTGCGATAGCAGGACTTGCTGCAGGAAACAGCGTATCCATACTTACGATAGAGGAAAGCACAGCAAGATATAACCTGGGAGTCCAGAAGAGGATCTCATCGGTCGCCGTTCCTGTACTGTCGATAATCGGGAAAGGAGGTTCCGCATTCGTCGCAGCAGCTGCGATGATATCGCTTTTCCAGGCAACAACAGGAAGCGCACCAACCCTTTCGGTGATGCTCATGGCAGCTGGTATCGCCGCTATTGTATCATTTGCATCATCATTTGCCGTCGGTACCGAGGCCATATTCATCACAGTACTGACGCTGAGGATCCTTGGAATAAACCTGTACGGGGCTGAGAATGCCATCGTTGCCATCCTTCCGCTCATAAGCGGGATAGGCATCATGCTCGATGCAATCATTGCAACCGCAGGAAGCAATATTGCGGCAACATTTGTCGGTACCGACATTGATGTGCCTTATAAGGATATACTCTGATCCATGGCTGACGAAAACAAGAAAAAAAGCGGAATAGCCGCACTTGCGCTGCAGCTTCTCATCTCGCTGCTGTATGGCGCAATGCTCATACATACTACAGTGATCCTGCTGTCGAACAGGATGCAGGGATGGATTATATCGCTGATATCATTCCTTCCACAGCTTGTGATAATAATAGCGTCTGTCGTACTGCAGTTCATACTGAGGATACGCCACCGCTCTCACTCACAGGAAGGCTCGTTCCTTCCACTGCTGTTTACATTCATAGCGCTTGAGGCAACATATATACTGCCTCTGTATCAGGAAGTCACAGGTTATACAATACTGGCACCTACCGCTGTCATCATAATAGCCAGGTTTGCCATGATATCCACGGCTGTCATATTCCTGTTCGCCGCTGTACAGTTCTATGGGACAAACACATCAAGGAACAAGCTTTATCTGATACTGTCGCTTCTGGCTTCGCTGTTTGTATCAATTGCAGCTCCTATAAGCACTGACAGCTACGGAACAACCTTGTTCACATCGTCATATGATGCTTACCTGTCGACAGCGATAGGATTGATATAT
>CASFMA010000057.1 GCA_949295675.1 uncultured Spirochaetales bacterium
ACGATAAAAAACGGCATCGCCGAGGAGATATAAAAATATGGCTAGTTCAAAGAAGAAAGGTCCTGTAGAGAAGATTGCTCTTCAGTGCACAGAGTGCAAGCAGAAGAACTATACAACTCAGAAGAACCGCCGCAATACACCAAATAAGCTCGAGCTTATGAAGTATTGCCCGTTCGAGCACAAGCACACACTGCACCGCGAAACAAAAATCAAATAAGAGCAAGCTCTGTTCGGGGTGCGAGCAGGTCAGTAGCTCCAACGGCTAGAGCACTGGTCTCCAAAACCGGGTGTTGTAGGTTCGAATCCTACCTGGCCTGCTGGCACTCCGAAAGAGAAAGGGATTTAGAATGAAGAAAATCGCAAGATATTTCAAGGAATGCTGGGCGGAGATGAAGAACGTATCATGGCCGAATAGGTCTGTTGTTATTCATTCAACCTGGATTGTCATCCTGTCCACAATAGTCTTTGCAGTCGTTCTCGGTCTTGTAGATACCGTCCTCGGTCTCTGCCTTGACCTTATTTTCTAGGAGAAGAAATGGCCAGAGGCTGGTACGTCGTCCATACATATTCAGGCTACGAGCAGAAGATTGAGAGAATCATAAATAAGCTCCGCTCATCAGATGCGGAGTTCTCTGCATACTGTACGGGTGTAAACGTTCCTATGGAGCAGGTTCCTGTTGTGAACGATAAGGGAGAGAAAAAGATCGAGCTTAAAAAGGTCCTTCCCGGTTACATCCTTGTAGAGCTTGATCTTCCCGAAAATACATGGCGTACAGTGACTGCCAAGATTGCGAGAATTCCTGGCGTCACAGGCTTCTTGACAGCGGATAAGACAGGAAAGAATCCTCCAAAGCCCCTCACGCAGCGCGAGCATACGGATATTCTCCGTCGCACAGGCGAGGTCCCAGAGGAGAAGGTCTTCCGTCCAAAGCAGGATTTCGAAAAAGGAGAGGAAGTCAAAGTCATTTCCGGACCGTTTGCTTCCTTCAACGGCACAATCGACGATATCGATCTTGCAAAGGGCCGTCTCCGTCTGTCTGTTCAGATTTTCGGCAGGTCAACGCCTGTTGAAGTCGATTTCTCGCAGGTTGAAAAGGTTTTGGTCTGACCAGAACCTGATTTTTGACATCTATTTTGTAATTATCTCCCCCGGTATCGGGGTGGGAGCTCTTCGTTGAAGAGCGTTAATACCAGCGCGGAGCAAAATGCTCCAAAGCGTAAGGAGAAAAAAATGGCAAAGAAGAAGGTTACTGCCGTAATTAAGCTGCAGTGCCCTGCCCAGAAGGCCACACCGGCACCACCAATCGGACCGGCACTTGGACCTCATGGAGTAAGCGCCCCTCAGTTTGTCCAGCAGTTCAATGACAAGACAAAGGGATATGAACCTGGACTCATCCTTCCTGTTATCATCACAGTCTATCAGGATAAGAGCTTCTCTTTTATCCTCAAGACTCCTCCAGCAGCTGTTCTCATCAAGAAGGCTCTCGGCCTCCAGACAGCTTCCGGTCAGCCAAACAAGGTTAAAGTCGGAACAATCACAGATGCGCAGCTTACGGAAATCGCCAAGACCAAGCTTGAGGATCTCAATGCAAACGACCTTGAGGCAGCAAAGAGAATCATCGCTGGCACAGCCCGCTCAATGGGTGTAGAGGTGGAGAAGTAAGATGAAGAGAGGAAAGAAATATCAGGAAGCACTCAAAAAGATCGACAGATCGAAGGAGTATACGCTTCAGGAAGCAGCAGAGCTCGTGAAGAGCTGCGCTTATGCGAAGTTCACCGAGACAGTCGAGCTTTCCGTGGCTCTTTCTCTCAAGAAGAGCCAGTCCGTAAGGGATACGGTCGTTCTTCCGAACCAGTTCCAGGCTCAGAAGAGGATCCTCGTATTCGCCAAGGGCGAGAAGGCTGATGAAGCAAAGGCTGCAGGTGCTGCATATGTCGGAGATACTGACCTTATCGATAAGATCAAGGGCGGCTGGATGGATTTCGACATCGCTGTCGCAACTCCTGACATGATGAAGGACGTAGGTAGGCTCGGACCTATCCTCGGAAGAAGAGGACTCATGCCGAACCCGAAGACCCACACAGTCACGAATGACATCAAGGAAGCTCTCGAGGAGCTCGGAAGGGGCCGTGTTGAGTTCCGTTCCGACAAGACAGGTGTCGTGCACATGGCTGTAGGCAAGGTGGATATGGATCCGGCTAAGGTTGCGGAGAATGCCAAGGTCACAATCGCAGAGATCCTCAGGAAGAAGCCTGCGGATGCAAAGGGAGATTTCATTATCTCCGTCGCGCTCTCTTCCACGATGGGTCCTGGTGTCCGTGTGAACTACAAGGAAGCCGCTGACGCTTCGGCGGCAGTGTAATGGAGGGATGACATGGAGAATTATCAGACACGTGTAACCCCGGCAAAGGAAGATGCCGTCGCAGCGCTCCGCGATGAGTTCAAGGACTATGACGGATTCATCTTCACAGACTATAGAGGTATGACTGTCCAGCAGATCACCGACATCAGGAAGGCCCTGAAGAAGGATGAGGCTGCTTACCGCGTCGTTAAGAACCGCTATGCCAAGATTGCGCTCAAGGACCTCGACAGGACCGGAGCTGAGGATCAGATGAAGGGACCGACAGCTGTCGCTCTCATCAAAGGCGATACAGCCAATACGGTTGCAAAGGTTCTCTTCAATGCGAACAAGGATGGTGTGACGATCCAGGTCAAGGGCGCGCTCCTTGATGGAAAGTTCATGTCAGCCGATGAAGTTGAGGCACTCTCGAAGCTTCCGACCAAGCTCGAGCTCATCGCTTCCCTCATGGGTACGATGAAGGCACCTGTACAGAAGCTTGCAGCTACTCTCCTCGCTTATGTCGAGTCGAAGGGCGGTGCGCCTGCTGCTTCTGAGGAATCACAGAACTGATACGGTCCTAGTCTTCAAGTAACCTGCTAGACCGTGGTTTTATAAGGAGAAGTTAATATGGCTACAAAGGAAGAAATCCTTGAATCCATCGCTCAGATGAGCGTTATGGACGTTGCGGACCTCATCAAGATGATGGAGGAGAAGTTCGGTGTCGTCGCAGCTGCTGCAGCTGTTGCTGGTCCTGCAGCTGGTGCTGCTGGAGATGCTCCTGCAGAGGAAGAGCAGACTGAGTTCACAGTCGTCCTCAAGAGCGTTGACGCAGCTAAGAAGATCGCATGCATCAAGGAAGTCAGGGCAATCACAGGCCTCGGACTCAAGGAGGCAAAGGATCTCTGCGAGAACGGCGGCAATCTCAAGGAAGGCGTCAGCAAGGAAGAGGCTGCATCCATGAAGGAGAAGCTCGAAGCTGCTGGTTGTGTTATCGAAGTCAAATAACACAGTCTTTCACTATGTTTCACCCAGGCTCCTCGTGGGCCTGGGATATGCCATCGGTGACCCCGATGGCTTAGGTGTCTGCTGACGCACTGCAGAAAATGCGATCCAGCGTGCTATGGAGGTACAATGATTCCCAGCAAAGGAAAAGGCATTAAAAGAGTCGACATCGGTTCCGAGCTGCCGGAGGTTTGCGAACTTCCGAATCTGATCGGGATCCAGACCGAGTCGTTCAGAAAGTTCCTTCAGCTCGACAGGCTGGAGAGGGGTGAAGCCCCCGATCCGTCGTGTGGCCTCGAGTCAGTATTCCGCGCAACATTCCCGATCGTATCCCCCAATGAGGATATGAGAGTCGAATACAACGGCTATAAAGTCGATATGGACGGAATCAAGTACTCGGAGTCCGAGTGCAAGAAGAAGGGAAGGACTTTCGGCGTTCCAATCAAGGCAAGTGTCGCTCTTGAGACCAAGAATGGAGAGATCAAGGAGAAGGAGATCTTCTTCGGTGATTTCCCTTTGATGACGGATCGTGGTACCTTCATCATCAACGGTGCGGAGCGTGTCATCGTCTCCCAGATCGTCCGTTCGCCTGGCGTTGTATTCAAGGAAGGAAAGAAGAACGATTCATCCTCCCTTTATTATGGAACGCTTTATCCGTACTCCGGTACGAAGCTTGAGTTCGTCCTCACCAGAAAGAACGAGAAGACAGATACCAGGAAGGGTGAGCTCACCAGCGCCGCTGAGAGAAAGAAGGTCAACAACATCATTCAGGTAAGCTTCGGCAAGAAGCCGTTCCCTGTCACATTCTTCCTCCGTGTCCTCGGAATCGACACAAGGGAGAAGATCGTCGCGGCATTCTATCAGCCGAAGACGCTCGATATCTCAGGCAGCATTGCCGATGATTCCGTATACTTCGCATACAAGGACATCCGCACGGAGGATGGCGACCTCAGATTCGCTGCCGGCGATGAGCTCGGAGCGATTGAGCTCGAGGAGCTCAGAAGCCTCGGCTTCGTATCCATTGAGGTCATCGACACCCCCGCGCGTGATATCGATGCCCCTGCTCTTGCTGTCCTCAAGACGCTCCGTCGTGAGCGCATCCTCTGCCCGAGCTACAGGCAGGAGGAGTCTGAGGAGTTCCAGAACGAGTATATCGGCCAGATCGTTGAAGCCTGCAGGAACTCGCTTCCTCAGAACCTCAAGACGTTCCCTGACCCGAAGCGTGTCATCAGCTATTTCCAGGAGTTCTTCCTCAATGGCCGCGGCTTCGAGCTCTCGGATATCGGCCGCCATAAGCTGAACAAGAAGTTCTATGGAATGGAGAATGAGAAGTACATCACTTCGACAGCCCTCACTCCAGATGATGTGATCAACACCGTCAGCTCCCTTATCCAGTTCTGCAACGGCGTCATCAAGGAAGATGATATCGATGCTCTCGGAAACAGGAGGGTAAGGACCGTTGGTGAGCTTCTCGAGATAACGCTCTCGGAGGCTTTCAACCGCATGGCAAAGACTGCCCGCGAGAAGATGAACATCACCGATGATTCAGTCAAGCCGCAGGAAGTCATCTCCATCAAGCCTATCGTCGGCGCCATCAAGGAGTTCTTCGGTTCATCCCAGCTCTCGCAGTTCATGGACCAGATCAATCCGCTTGCGGAGCTTACTCATAAGAGACGTGTGTCCGCACTTGGTCCTAAGGGCGGTCTTTCCCGCTCGTCGGCTCGCGCTATATATGAAGTCCGCGACGTACACTATACGCATTACGGAAGAATCTGCCCGATCGAGACGCCGGAAGGTTCGAACATCGGTCTTATCCTTTCGCTTGCCAACTATGCGCGCATCAATGAATACGGCTTCATCGAGACGCCTTACAGGAAGGTCGTCAACGGTGTCGTGACGGACGAGGTCCAGTATCTCGATGCAAACGATGAGGAGAAGTACTACATCGCACAGGGCAATGCAAGGATCGACAAGGACGGCCACTTCCTTGAGAAGGAGATTGCTGTAAGGCATTATGGCGACTACGGTGTTGCAAGCCCTGAGGAGATCAGCTGGATGGATGTTTCGCCGCGCCAGGTAGTATCCGTCGCGACGTCGCTCATCCCGTACCTCGAGCATGATGACGCCAACCGTGCCCTCATGGGATCGAACATGCAGCGCCAGGCAGTTCCTCTTGTATTCCCGGAAGCACCGCGTGTAGGTACCGGAATGGAGCAGAGGACCGCATACGACTCAGGTGTCCTCATCAAGGCAAAGAGGGGAGGCACGGTAGAATATGTCTCCTCCACCGAGATCAGAGTACGCCCTGATTCCTCCGAGATCGAGGGTGAGATTGACAGATATGAGGTCCATAAGTTCGAGAGGACAAACCAGGATTCCTGTCTCAACCAGAAGCCGATCGTCAATGTAGGCGACAAGGTCGAGGCCGGCGATGTGCTTGCAGATGGTCCTGCTACGCAGAATGGAGAGCTTGCCCTTGGACGCAATATCCTCGTCGGATTCGTTCCATGGAACGGCTATAACTATGAGGACGCTGTTCTCATCTCCGAGCGTGTCGTCAGGGAGGATATCTATACGTCCATCCATATCAAGGAGTTCTCCATTGATGTCCGCGAGACCAAGCTCGGTCCGGAGAAGCTCACTAGGGATATCCCGAACACGAGCGAGAAGCTTCTTGAGCATCTCGATGCCGAGGGCATCGTCTGCATCGGTACATATGTGCACCCGGGCAGCATACTTGTCGGAAAGGTGACTCCGAAGAGCGAGGCTGATACGACTCCTGAAGTCAAGCTTCTCAATTCGATCTTCGGTGAGAAGGCAAAGGAAGTCAGGGACTCCTCCCTCAAGGTTCCTCATGGAACGGAGGGTACTGTCATCGACATCCAGCGTCTGAAGAAGAGTGACAAGGATGAGCTCCAGCCGGGAGTCGATGAGACGATCAAGGTCCTCATCGCTACCAAGAGAAAGCTGAAGCAGGGAGACAAGATGGCAGGAAGGCATGGAAACAAGGGTGTTGTATCCCGTGTTCTGCCTGAGGAGGATATGCCGTACATGGCTGACGGTAC